>CAZJIT010000009.1:0-5402 GCA_964546155.1 uncultured Candidatus Peribacteria bacterium | reverse complement strand
AAAAAGTTTTTGAATATTCGGCAAATTTTTTTGAGCGATTTTATGTGATCCATAAATATAATAAGCCACCCAATTTCCCTTTGGATTGATGTCGTACCAATACTGCGGAAAACTGCGCTCAAAGCGCCGAAACATGATCTCGTTCCAGAGATGATCTTCCACATCTGGGCAGTCCGACTGATAAAAACCAAAGATTTTTTCACTTTGGATTTTGCGTAGAGAGTGCGGTTTTGTTGCAGATTTTTTTCTTTTTTTGCAAGGAAATAATTTGATTTGTTCAGGCATTTTTTTACCCACATAAAAAATTTCCAACTTCGTATTTTGCTTAAACTTCTTCCAATATTTTTTCAGCTTGGGCAGGTCTTGCGGTTTTAATTTGGCAATATTGCGAGGAGATAAAACCGACATAGCGGAGTTATCGGGTAAGTCCGGCAGTAATTTCAATAATTCTTCCAAGCGATTTTTCTGCGGACTTTGAGAATATATTTTCGCCTCACTCAAAACATCTTTTTTTGCTTGGATAAAATCTTCTTCATTCCAGTCGGACTTGCTAATCATTTCACTTAAAATTTCCATCGCCAATTCGCTATTGCGAGCATCAAACGTGGCGATAATTTGCACATTTTCCCGGTAAGTATTCGCACAAAAATCCACGAAAATATTTTGCCAACTTTGCTTGAAATCAGCATTACCCTCAAAAAGTAAATGCTCGATCAGGTGCGTAAAACCCTTCTCATTTTTTTGCTCAAAAAAACTACCCTGATTAAATTGAATCAAGATTCCATTTAGTCCGGTTTTTTTGGGAATGTGTATCAGCATACTTTTACTTTAGCAATTTTTTCCAGAAATAGCGAAAAGATAATAAGTAAAACTTGCTATATAAAAACACATTGGCAGGCGCGGAGGGAATCGAACCCTCGTCTACGGTTTTGGAGACCGTCATTCTAGCCACTGAACTACGCACCTACGTTACGAATAACAGTAAACCGCATTTCAGCGACTAACGCAAGTTTTTCTTGCTGGTTTTTTTCATGCAAATCCGTATAATGGTGAATGTAATTTAAATTATTTTCATGTCACAAAACAAAACAATTTTCATGTCCGTATTCCTGAGTGTTTTGATTTCACTCGGAGTGGGTTATTTTTATGTCCAAAGTCAAAATAATGACGCTGATTTTGGTGATCGTGTCGTCGCTGCTTTTGATGAAGATGAAAACACAGGTGCAGTGATCGATCGCTTCAACGCCTACGCACAAAAAATGCAAGAGGAGGCCAATAAACCTAAGAAAGTTGATTTCGAAATCTCGACCGGCAATGCTCCGATGAAGGGAAGTGCCGAGGCTCCTGTGACGATTGTTGAGTTTTCTGAATATGAATGCCCATACTGCCAGCGTCACGCCGTGCAGACTATTCCTCAGCTTCAGAAGTACATCGACGCAGGTCAGGTGAAATATTATTTCCGTGATTACGTGGTGCACGGTGCGGGGGCTCAGCTCCGCAGCGAGGTGGCACTTTGTGTGCGTGACCAAAAAGATGACACAGCTTATTTCCAAATGCACGACTTGCTTTTCGGTGAGGCATTCACAGCGATCAAGGACGGTGAGGGTGCACTCGATGCGTTGGTGGCTTTGGCGACTGACAACATCGACGGGATCGACGGTGCAACTCTCAAATCTTGTGCCGAGGCGGGAACACACGCTGAGGAGATTGCACAGAGCTCAACCGATGCGAAATCTTACGGGATCACCGGTACTCCTTCATTTTTCGTGAATGGATATTCTGTGAAGGGGGCTTATCCTTTCGAGACATTCGCAGAAATTATCGATGCAGAATTAGCTCAATAATAATGAAAAAACTTTTACTGGTTTGCGGAGTTTTTTTGGCGGGGTGTAACAGCGTGGCGGATTCGGGTGATTCAGCCTACGACAAATTTGCGCAATGTCTGAATCAATCCGGAGCGCACCTCTACGTGAGTCAAACTTGCCCGCACTGTCATCAGCAGCTCGGTCTGTTCGGGGAGAGTGTGGCGAAGTTGAATTACATCGACTGCTCCAAGGACAGCCAAAAATGTGCCGACGCTGAGGTGCGTGCCGTGCCGACTTGGATTTTTGCAAGCGGGGAGCGAGTTTCCGGCTCACAGCCTCTCGAAACACTTTCAGCCAAAACCGGTTGCCAATTTCAAAAATAATCACCATGCGCAGATTTTTTTCTCTCATTTTAGTCTTTTTCATGTCAGGGGTTTCGACCGCTCTGGCAGAGGAGGCGTGCGTCAGCACTCCCGACAAATTGCTCGTCGAGGTTTTTGTGCGGGAGAGGTGCAGTCATTGCAAGGCGGAGGAAAATTTCCTCAACCAACTGCTTCTCGAGCGAGATGATCTCGAGGTGCATTTTCACGATGTCGCTATTCCCGAAAACAAAAATCTCCTCATCGAGCTGGTGGAGCTAGAGGGTATGACCAAAAACACTCCGATTACTCTGATCGGGGATAATGTCATTGCCGGATTCAACAGTGCCAAGGAGGAAAATCTGCTCAACCTGATCAACGTGCTCAAGCCGGAGGACAGCCTGAGTGCGGAGGATTTTATTGCGCAGGGCGGAAGTAATAAAATTGACGACAGCGCCAGTGAATTCGTGTGCACGCTGGACGATTTGGATTGCGGGATTGACGAGGAGATGGAGCACATTCCTTTTCTCGGCAATGTAAATTTGCAGAGTTATCCGCTCTGGGGCATGGCGGTGATTTTGGGTTTTCTCGACGGGTTCAATCCCTGTGCGATGTGGGTGCTCGTTTCATTTCTCGTGATTTTGACGCAGATCGGCGACCGCAAGCGCATGTGGGAGGTGGCGGGTCTGTTTATTTTGGCGGAGGCGATCATGTACTACCTCATTCTCAACGTCTGGCTCACGACTTGGGATTTCATCGGTTTGGACAACATCATCACCCCGCTCGTTGGTTTGGTGGCGGTAGGTGCGGGTGTGTTTTTTCTCTGGGAATGGGGCACGAGCGACGGTAGCTGTCAGGTGACAGACGTGCGCACTCGAGCCAAGATCAAGAAAAAAATCAATAAATTTGCGACAGCGGAAATGACCATCGCCACGATTTTAGGGATTTTAGGTTTGGCATTTTCAGTCAATATCATCGAGTTTGCGTGCAGTGCCGGTTATCCGCAGACCTTCACCAAGGCACTTGAGCTCAACACCCTCGACTGGCTTACCGAGCAGTTGATCACGCTGGTTTACATCGGGGCGTACATGGTCGATGACCTCATCGTGTTCGGGATTGCGCTGTGGGGGATCGAGCATCTCGGGCTTGTCGGTCGTTATTCTCGCATGACAAATTTTATCGGCGGTGTACTGATGATTGCCTTGGGTTGTATTTTGATTTTTGCGCCGAGCTGGCTTGTTTTCTAGTTTTGTGCTATAATAAAGATCAAATAAAATTATTATGAGCCTAGAAAAAGAATCATCATCGGTACCGGTGGGGCGCAATGTCCTGAAAACCCGCTCTGGGATTTATGAAGCGCTGGGTAAGAGCATGCCCAAGGAGAAGAAAAATGAAAGCTGTTCTACGGCGATGCAGGTCGATGCCAGTCTTCTTCAGCAGATCATGCAGGAGTACGAGAACGATCTCAAAACCGTAAAATCCTCTTCTCAGGAGATGGACTCGCTTTTGTTTGAGTACGAACAATCCGACGAAATGCGCAAAAAGTGCACTTCGGTTTTTGATGAGTGCACCAAGCAGGTTTTGGAGGAGAGTTTGACTCGTCAATTTAAACCCGGTGCCAAAGTGGAGGCTAAAGATTATAAAGATCCGCATTACATGGCGGCTATTCATCTTATCAAAGAAGAACGTGGTTTGGCTGTGATCAACAACCTAGACGATTTTCCGGAAAAATATTACAAAGAATTCGCACTGCTCATGATCGCCAACAACCAAGCCGAATTATTGGGAAGACACATGTTTGCATTTAAGCATCTAGACAAGGAAGTCGCCGAAAAAATGATCGAGGCGGGACAGGGGCATTACGTCGCCAGTACACTTTTTCCTCAGGTCAATCCCGTGTTTGAAATAGACGATGAGATTGGTTTGAAGCTGATCCGAGCTGACCAAAAAACCGGTTATGCGGTTATTGATAATCTAAGTCGCTTTTCTCCGGAATATTACATCGAGCTTATCGACGCACTGTTCGAAACAGAAAATATCCACGCCATCACCAGACATTTGCGAGTCATCAAGCCATTTTTGAACAAGAGCTTCTTGTTTAGATTGATCAAAGAAGGGCAGATCAGAGTCGTCGCTCAGCGCTTGGATTTGTTTAGCGGACTGGACAAGGAAATCGCAATGGAAATTATTGATTTGGGATATGCACACTGGGTTGGTATGCACATCAAACATTTCAAAGGACTGGATCGTGAAGTGGCGGAGAAAATGATCCGTATGGGAGAGAAAGATACCGTAGAAAGATACCCCAATTTTTTCGGGCTCAAAAAAGGAACAGGCCTCTTCGAAAAAATGCAGGGGATTGCGCAGGGGATTATCCGTAAGAAATAATTATTTCTTACGTAGCACCCAGATTTCTCGTCCGACGTTTTGATCCTCACGGAAATAAAGCACGCTCGGGCGTTTTTCGTCGGGTTTGGCGATGTGCTCGGTGACGATTTCCAGTCCGCAGTTTTGGGCGTGAGTCAGCAGTTTTTCACTGAGGAAAATTTCTTTTTTGCCTCCACGGAAAAACGGAAAAGTGACCACCAGCCGAGAATTTTTCGGGAGAATTTTTGTGATTTCCGTGAAAAATCCCTCATAAATTTTTTCGATCGGAGCGATGTGCGCAGTCGCATTTTTGGGATCGAGCGGGCGAGAGAGCGGTGTCCCGAGGAAGCCCTCCGTCACCACGGCGTCACATTCGATCTCCGGAAATTTCGCCGTGGCATCGTGCACAAAAATCTCGCCGGCTTTTTTCGTGGTTAGTTTTTGGCTTATCCATGCGCAGTTTTCCTGAGAATCTTTTACTTGTCTTTCCGAAATATCCGAACCCGTGACCTCCAAACCTCGCACCAGCGCCTCGGTCAGCACCGTCCCACTTCCGCAAAACGGATCATAAACCCGATTTTTGACCTGTGCGAGATTGAGCAAAATCTGCGCCAACTTGGGTGGGAACATGCCTGCCTTGGCGCTGCGAGCCGGCCGCTCGTAATCCCGCACCGAATAATTATCGATGTCCTGCACCGCTCGAATTTCCCCGAGGAGGTATTCGCCCCGTGCCAAGAAAATCGCCATCTCAGTATTTTTTGCATCGTGCAAAAGTTTTTCTTTGACAGTGCTGGCAGTGCTCAGATTCTCGAAATTTTTATTCACAAATCGAGCCGAAATTTTATTTTTTCTCAGAGATTTTTTGGCGTCC
>CAZJIT010000008.1:0-13730 GCA_964546155.1 uncultured Candidatus Peribacteria bacterium | reverse complement strand
GAGCAGGGAATGGTGGTCGATGTGCAATTTCCGGATTTTGAGACGAGATTAGCGCTTCTGCACGAGAAATGTCATGAGCGCGGGGGGATTATCCCGCCGGAGGTTTTGGATTTTATCGCGGAAAATGTGAGTGAGTCTGTGCGCGAGCTCGAGGGGGTGCTCGTGCAAGCGATTGCAGAGAGTGAACTAGAAAAATCTACGCCGACTATTCGCTCGGTGATGAAGCATCTCAAGCGGGTAAATCGCAAGCGCGAAATCGTGGGTATGGAAGAGGAAAATACCGAACCGGTGAAGAATCTGGAGGAATTGGCGCAGAGAGTTGCGAATTTTTTTGAGATTAGCTTGGAGGATTTGAAGGGAAATTCTCGTAAAGCAAAAGTGGCGAATCCACGTCAGATGGCGATTTATTTGGCGAGAGAAAATATGGGTTATACGCTCGAGGAGATTGGAGATTATTTTGGTGGTAGAGATCATACGACTGTATTGCATTCGGTGCGCAAGGTCGAGAAAGAGAAGGAATCTGACAAGCGATATTTGCGGAATTTCAATGCATTGAAGAAGGAAGTACGGTTGTAATTCCTTGCGGAAAAGTCATGAAAATGTTAAATTCTTTTTGTAAAAAATTAACTAAAAAAATAAAAATGGCCTATAATCGCAATCGTGTTCCTACCCCGCCAAACAAAAGTTTGTTTTCTTATTTGTTACCCTTTTTGATTATTATTGGGCTAGGGGTTCTTGCCACTTTGGCGTATAACATGATGAACAACGCACCAACTCTGCCGGAAATTATGAAAGATGCGAAGGTTTATGTGAGTGTCGAGGAGGGTAATGCGCAGGCAAATGAGTGGGGCAAAACTTCGCTCAGTGAAGTGCGAGATGGTGATACGTTATTTCAGGGGGATACGATCACGACCGACGATGAAGCTCGGGTGATTTTGAGTTTTTTTGACAAAAGTATTGTGAGATTGGGAGCTGATACTCGACTCACACTGAACACATTGCGGGCAGATGAAAACAACACTCAGGTGACTATAACACTAGAAAAAGGGTCTGCATGGGTAGTAAAAAATAATTCCGGAACTGATTTTGTGCTGGTGACGGAAAATACTATTTCCAGTCTAGATAAAGCTGTGGTAGCCATTGATAGTCATGGAGGTTATGAAAATATTTATGTAATCAATGGTCAGGTGAACATGAACGTGGTGCAGGAAGATAAGATTACAAATAAGAATAAGTCATTGCAAAGATTTGTACTGGAGACGGGTGAGCAGATTTTGCTTAACGCTCAAAAAATAGAGGCACTCGCTTCGGGGGGTTACATTCCACCGACAGAGGCAGATGAAAGTGGCACGCTGATAAGTGGCGAGGGTGAAGACATTGTGGAGCTTAGTTTCCGTGAGCCTATCGGTGAAAATTTCCGTACTAATGGTTGGTTTACTTACAATGCCAGCTTGGACGGAGATTTGTTTGTGTTTGAAGAGGAGGTCGTGGCAAGTACCGATGAAAATGAAGATGATGCATCTGAAGCTGAAGATTCAGAAAGTAATGAAGGTCCGATAGAAACCGAAATAAACAAGGAAATTATTACGCTTGTTTCTCCGAAAAATGGAGATGAATACAATACGAATAAAATCACATTTAAGGGTGATCTGTGGGGTGCTAAAGTGGAAAAGGTTATGGTAAATGACAAGGTGGCAAACCTGAGTGATGAAACTTGGAATTGTGTAGTAAATTTGGAGAAGGAGGGTCCGAATGAATTTAAAATTGCGGGGTATGATGCCGAAGACGGTTTATTGAAACAGATTAGCGTGAGTGTGAATTATGATACAACCGCTCCTGCAAAACCGATAATCGCCACTCCGGAAAATAACTCAACTCAAGAAAACGCAGAAGGATTTGCCATTAGTGGTACGGCAAGCAAGGATACGCAAAAGATTATCGTTACGGATAGTGCACAGAAGTTTGCATACGCACTTTCGGCTTATTTGCCGGGGGAAAGTGAGTGGAAGTACAACGCTCGCCCTAGTTTTGGCAATTTGGCTGAGGGAGAAAATACCTACGCTGTGGTGGCGGTGGACAAAGCGGGAAATAAATCCGAGGAAGCAATTTTGGTTGTGAATTACATAAAACCTGAAGAAGAAACGGCTGAGAAGCCTGAAGAAAATGTAGCTGAAGAAAATGCCGAGGAGGAGGAGGAGGAGGAGGAGGCTGCCGAGGAAAAAACAACAGTGGTCGATGAAAATCTACCGGCACCGATCATTACCATTCCGACTGCAGAGAGCACCTATGAAACAACACTTGATGCGGTTTCCATTGGAGGAACAACTAATCAAAATACGGCAAAAATCTACGTGAATGGCGTAGCAATCGGAAATTACGTGGAGGGAAATACACGCTGGAATACAAGTGTAAATCTAGTTGAAGGTGAGAATAAATTTACTGTAATGGCAGAAAATGCAAGTGGTAATAAGTCTGAAAGTGTGACAATAAACATTTTATACAAATAAAAAAACAACCCTAGGTAAAAAATAAACCTAGGGTTTTTGTTTTGCTTTTAGATTTGCATGACGGCGTAGCAGTTTTGGCGAATCTCCGTGCTGATTTCCAGCTGCATGTAGGGCTGATTGTTTTCCCTTGCCCACTCATAATCTTCAAGATTACACCGCAATCTAGCTTGCTCTTTTTCTTTCATTTCCATGGGGAGCTTTTTAAGTTTGGTGTGGATTTTCCTCACGCCAGCGCTTGTCCCCAAAATATTCCGCAAAATTGCATAATTTTTAAACATTTCCTCTCCCTTCTTTTTTTTAAAAAAACAAAACAAACATAATTGTATTATGACTGATTGTCCTTAAAAAAAGATTAACTAAAGATAAAGGTTACGATTTTGGTTGTGCTCTGCGTTGGTCTTGGCATAATGAACTTGCCCAGTTGAATCATGAAGATAGTAGTAATAATCAGTACTTTCTGGGTAAATAGCGGCCTTAATGGCGCTGAGCGAAGGTGAACAAATCGGACCTGGGGGAAGTCCAGCGTATTTGCGTGTATTGTATTGATTATCTATCTGCAAATCATCGTAGGTAAGGGACTGAGTCCAGCCGTCTGAAACTGCATATTGGATAGTCGCATCAATACCGAGAGTCATACCTGCGTCAAGGCGGTTATAGATGATACCAGCAATAATCGGACGCTCATCACCTGCATAACTTTCCCGCTCAATCAGAGAGGCAATGGTCAAAATCTCGTGGAGAGAATAACCACTCTTGGCAATATCAGTGCGCATCTGAGGGGTAATACGCGAATCCATAGTGTTGGTCAGAGTCTGTATCACAGTCTGAGCATTGGTCTGGTCGGGCACGAAATAATAAGTATCCGGAAAAAGATATCCCTCGAGGTCAACCCCCTTAGGCAAATTAAAATCCGTCTGCATGAATCTCTGCGCCATAATTTCGCCAGATTTGGTCAGGCCTTTCTCGGCAAATAATTCATCAATCTGGGTCAGGCGGTACCCCTCGGGAATAGTGACGCTGACTTCGGATTGGCGACCAGTCAGAAGCTCCTCGACTATGCGTGGAAGAGACCAACTAGCACGCAAAATATAATCACCAGCTTGTAGTTTGCCATCAAATTCATTGCGCTCGACGTACCACTCGACTGCCCAAGCCGCCGGAACAACCTCGAGAGTCTCAAGCTTATTGGCGATGGCGCGAGTGCTCATCCCCTTCTCAACTATAAATCTAATGCGCTCGTTTGGATCGTCAACATCGGGCATTACCTCGGTAATCGGGGTACGCAAAATTTCTTGATATTCCTCCTCGGAATGCCAAAAATCACAGCCTGTCAGACCGAAAATCAGTATGAAAACTAGAAAAAATTTGCGCATTATTCTCCGCCCATAAGTCCTCTAAGCCCGCCCATAACTGCTTGCATTTTTTCTGCACCAACTTGCTGTGCTTTGGTTCCAGCACGGTTGAACGCCTTTACGAGATTATTCTCTATGACGCGATGGTCTGTAATTTCGTCAGAGATGTTTACAGAAACGAGTTCTTGCTTGGCATTGAGGGTGACACTTACTCCACCTTCCTCGGCCTCTACGTGTATTTTTTTGAGTTCCGCTTCCATTTTTTTGGCTTCACTGCGGAGTTTCATCATATCTTTGGCTTGTCCGAAAAATCCCATTTTATTTTTTTAATAATTAAGTGTGGATATTGTAGCAGATTATTCCTGATTTTGAAAATATTCTGTGAAGATTTGCTTGACCTCAGCGGGACTATCAACGGTGACAAGTTTGGCACGCAATTCCCCTGCTCCTTCGATACCTTTGACGTAGCAGGCGAGATGTTTGCGGAGCTCCAGCATGCCTTTGCGCCCAAGAAGTTCGTCAGCCAGTTCGGCTTGGCGGAAAATGGTCGGAAGTTTCTCGCGGAGAGATTGTGGCTCGGTACATTCGCCGGTAAGAGTGCCAAGAAGCCAAGGATTGCCAAAGGTTGCACGACCAATCAGTACGCCATCGAGATTACCGATTTGATTTTCAAAATCAGTGAGGGATTTAATGTCACCATTACCCAAAACGGGAATTTGCACGAGATCTTTGAGCTTATAAATATTGGTCCAATCGGAAATTCCGCCAAATGCTTGCGCATAAGTCCGCCCGTGAATCATCAGGGCAGAAGCGCCTGCGCGAGCGATTCGCGGTCCGAAATCCAAAATGGCATCAGGGTCGTTCCAGCCTAGGCGCGTCTTTACGGAAACGGGTAATTTGGTATTCTCAACGCAAGCCTGCACAATCTCGCAGGCAAGTTTGGGATTGCGCATGAGAGCAACACCGTGCCCCGAACTGACAACTTTCTTAGCGGGACAGCCCATGTTTATGTCGATGCCATCGGGCTGAATCACTTCCTCGACAATCTTCACAGCTTTGGCGAAATTCTCGGGATTTTTACCAAAAAGCTGAGCAATATAAGGACGCTCAGTTTGATTAAATTTCAAAAGTTCGAGAGTTTTCTTGGAATTGTAAGCAAGGGCATCCGCGCTGGTCAGCTCCGAAATTGTGATAGCAGAAGGCGCTAACTCCTTAACTAAACGACGAAAAACCGTGTCGGTATAACCCGCCATAGGGGCAAGTCCAATAATTGGGCGAGGATAATTTTGCCAAGAGAATTTCATGCGGAAATGTTAGCGAAAAGTAAGGAATGGTGCAAGAAAAAGGGTGATCAGCTACAAGCCAATCACCCAGGAGCAAGGGGCAGGAGGAGAAAACCTGCAGACCCTCAGACATGCTTACACGAATTATTTTTTCGGTTTTTCGGATTGGGATTAAGAAGAATTTTTTGTGTAAGCAATGTTTTTTTATTATAGTATTTTTTTAGATTATGTCAATAGCAAAATATGAAAAATAAAAACCGCCCATTCGGACGGTTATTTTTTTATTCCTCAGAAATCTGTGCCCCCTCCTCGAGATCCTCCGGAGAAACGTCCTTGGGTAAAACATTGTCCACTGCACCCCAAATTGCATCACTCGTATCCGGCACAATAATTGTAATATTGTCACCAATCTCAGCGTGATAGAAAGTAACTGAGGCAAGAAGCACTTGATAGGCTTTACCGCCGGCGAGAACTTTGTATTTACCGTCTTCGTAAGTGAGTGGCCCAATGAGCGTTTTGCGTGGAACTGGTCCGATCTGCTTATAAAGAAAGCGTCCGTCATCTGTAATAGTGAGTTTAAGCACATCGCCTTCAACAAGCTTGGATTTGGAGGCGTAATTGGTAGGAACTGAATATTCCTCCCCTTTTCCGTCGATCATTTTCTCGCCATTAAAAACACCTTCGATAACACGTCCGTTTGTAGCGGAACTGGTAACTTCCGAAGCCATACTTGCATAATTTTTGACAGCTGAAGATTCTCCGCCCGGCATTTCATTGAGAAGTTGATTGGCACTGCGAATACTCGCTTCGGCCGAGGAAAGCATTTCTTTGATCAGAGCAATTTTATTGGCTTGTGACATGGTGTTTGTTTTATTTTGTTTACGTTTGTATTATAACAAAAAATGAGAAAAAAATAAATCTGTCTGACTTGAAAAATAGAAAAAATATGGGGAAATAAAAAAACCACTCATTTGCGAGTGGTTAGTTTTTTTTAAAATTAGTATTGTTCGCATTTAACCTGAAAATATCCGGTTTCGTGTCCGCAAGATGGACATTTGTCTGGTGGAGTTGTGCCTTCGTGTTGGTAACCGCATTTGCGACAGAGCCAGGTGGTTGGTTCTGGCTTTTTGAAAGTTGTGCCGGCTTCTAGTTGGGTGATGAGTTTGCGATAGCGTTCTTCGTGGTGCGCTTCTGCCTTGGCGATGGAACGAAGACGAACTGCGATTTCGGGGTGACCTTCTTCTTCAGCTTTATCGGCATACCCGGGATACATTGATTCATGCTCATGGTTTTCCCCTTCTGCGGCGGCTTTGAGATTATCGAGGGTAGTGGCATGCACATTTGGTACATCGGCCTCAACCATAATTGGGGAATTATCCGGCTTGAGATCTTGGATTAGACGGAAAAGCCACTTAGCATGTTCGGTTTCTTGCTCAGCTGTTTCAAGGAAAATAGCGGAAATCTGATCATAGCCCTCTTTGTAGGCGATTTTGGCATAAATGGTGTAACGATTGCGAGCTTGGCTTTCGCCGATGAAAGCTTTGCAAAGATTGGAGAGGGTTTGCATGAAACTTGAGTTATTTATAAGCTAGAGGGAAGTTTAGGGGAAGTAAAATTTTTTGTCAAAAAAACCGCCCGAGGGTATCGAGCGG
This sequence comes from uncultured Candidatus Peribacteria bacterium, assembly GCA_964546155.1. Lineage (GTDB taxonomy): Bacteria > Patescibacteriota > Gracilibacteria > CAZJIT01 > CAZJIT01 > CAZJIT01. Next base: position 6,936 of record CAZJIT010000008.1, on the reverse strand, counting down.
TTTGAAGATACTGAAAATATTATTTTTCGCTTACACCACGCTTTTTCTTGATTTCTTCGACTACATTTTGAGGAGCTTGTGCGTAGTGACCGAACTCCATGCTGTAAGATGCACGACCCTGAGTCATAGAGCGGAGATCGGTAGCATAACCGAACATGTTTGCCAAAGGTACTTTAGCTTTGATGAATTTGGCTTGACCACGATCGCCAGTTTCTTCGATTTGACCACGTTTAGAATTGAGATTACCCATTACATCACCGAAATAATCCTCCGGAGTAATAACCTCTACATTCATGATCGGCTCGAGAAGAGCTGGTTTCGCTTTAGCGGCAGCTTCCTGAAAACACATGCTGGCTGCGATCTTAAACGCCATCTCAGATGAGTCCACATCATGGTAAGAACCATCGTAAACCTCGGCAATCATGTCCACGACCGGATAACCGGCAATAATACCACGTGTCATCGCCTCCTGAATACCCTTGTCCACTGCTGGAATATATTCACGTGGAATGCGTCCACCAACGACGGAATTAACGAATTCATAACCCCTACCAGCCTCGTTTGGCCTGAAGCGCATGAGAACGTGACCGTATTGACCTTTACCACCGGATTGCTTGGCGTATTTGTGTTCTTGCTCGACTGGCTGTGTGATTGTTTCACGGTAAGCAACCTGTGGAGCACCGATAGTAGCTTCTACTTTAAATTCACGACGCATACGATCCACGATAATATCGAGGTGAAGCTCACCCATACCGGCAATAATTGTTTGGTTGGTTTCTTCGTCAGTCTTCACACGGAAAGTAGGATCTTCCTCGGCAAGACGTGCAAGAGCCATACCCATTTTTTCTTGATCACCCTTAGACTTTGGCTCAACCGCAATCTGGATAACCGGCTCTGGGAAAGTGATTTCCTCAAGACGCACCTCGCTACCTTCATCACAGAGAGTATTACCTGTGCGAGTATTCTTCAGACCGATAGCAGCGCCGATATGACCGGCCGGAATTGAGTTAATTTCTTTACGTTCATTGGCATGCATCTGGAGAAGACGACCAATACGCTCTTTTTCTCCAGTAGTTGTATTATAAACATAACTACCTGATTTGAGCACACCTGAGTAAACACGAATGAAGTAAAGTTTACCTACGAATGGATCTACTGCGATCTTGAATGCAAGAGCAGTAAGCTTCTCATCATCAGATGTTTTGAAAGTTACTTCTTCATCGTTATCAATCTTTTTACCAACGATTGCTGGGGTGTCAAGTGGAGATGGAAGGTAAGTATTTACCGCATCAAGAAGCATTTGCACGCCCTTGTTCTTGAGGGCTGTACCACAAAGCACTGGGTAAAATTCATTCTTGATAACTGTGCGACGAATGGCTTTTTTAAGCTCTTCGTTTGAGATTTCTTCTCCTCCAAGATATTTTTCCATAAGCTCCTCATCTGCCTCAGCCACCTTCTCGATAAGAGTAGCACGAGCAGCTTCTACGTTTGCTTTGTATTGCTCTTCGATATCTGTAATTTCCGGTTTTTCACCATTTTCACCACCAAAAATAACTTGGCGCATATCTACGATATCCAAAATACCATTGAAGTCTGACTCTACACCGATAGGAAGCTGGATAGGAGCTGCTTTGGTATTTAGACGTGTGTGAATAGATTTTACAGTCATATCAAAATCCGCACCTGTTTTGTCCATTTTATTAACAAAACAAAGACGTGGAACATTGTATTTGTCTGATTGGCGCCACACTGTTTCGGATTGTGGCTCTACACCTTGTGATCCATCAAAAACAGCTACACCACCATCGAGTACACGAAGTGCACGCTCTACCTCAGCGGTAAAGTCCACGTGACCCGGAGTATCGATAATGTTGATTTGGCATTCATTCCAAAAACAAGTAGTAGCGGCGGAAGTAATGGTAATACCACGTTCACGCTCTTGCTCCATCCAGTCCATGGTGGACTCACCCTCGTGAGTTTCACCGATTTTGTGATTAACACCTGTGAAGAAAAGGATACGCTCGGTAACGGTGGTCTTACCTGCATCGATGTGGGCAATAATACCAATATTGCGTACATCTTTCAGCGCGCGTCGTTCGACGTCAGCCATAATTTGAGATTAAATTATTTTTAAAATAAATAGTTACAGTCCAGTGCGAGGAGTCCGACCGGAGGACTTTAGGGCGAGGAAATGAAGTTCCGGAGTCCGAGTCCGTAGGACAGCGTGAGTAAAATTTGCGTGCGTTACGAAATTTATTCTAAGCTGAGGACGCCCCTCTATGAAAAGTAACGCAGAGAGTTTACGAAAAAAGCTCCTTAACGTCAAGGGGAAAAGATAGTTTTGCGATGAATTTGACAGAGGGGGAAATGAAATGGTAAAAGATGTTTATTGTTGTTTTTTGTTTTAGCGTTTTGGATTGATACAGAAAAGGGGGATCCGATGAAAGAAATGAGAAATAATCCTGTATTTTCCTTGGTTTCCGACAATATGAATTGCGAAATGGTAACAAAATATTGTCAGGCAATGATGGAAAATGCAGATGAGGGAAGCGAATTTGAGCAAAATATCACCCGCTTTAAGGAAATCTCGAATGGTAGGCTGCCGACAATAAGTGAAATGCTGGGTTTCGGCTACAATGGAATACTTATGACGATTGGTAATGAGATAATTGCACATGTATTTTGGCAATCCAAGGATACGATTAGAGTGTTTTCTGTTTTTGTGAATGAGGAAAATCGCAATCAGGGTTATGCCACAAAAATCCTTGCAGAGCTGGTGAAATATGCTCGAGGTATGGGCATTGTTTCTATGCAGATTGGTAAAGGTAGAAGTAAGGTTTTGCAAAAAGTTTTACACAAATTTGCAGAAAAAAATAACTACTCGTTTGATTTCAGCAGTAATATGCTAACAATCGCCTAAAACAAAAATGGCGCAGGAGAAATCCTGCGTCTTTTATTTTAATTATTTGAGATGAAAAGATGAAACAATCTCGGGACACAGGTCTGACTGGGAAACCGTAGCGCAGGAGATTATCCAGCCCTGAGAATTGTGGACGAATGAACGCTGAGTGATGGTGAGTTTGTCAGGCGCAGATGTAGATGAGATCTGAAAATGATGAGTGTAATTCCCCTCCTCCTCGTAAAAATCTAGCTCGGCGTAATCCGCAGAAGTGGAAACATTGTCACGGAGGGCGAGAGCGTAGGTTTGAGAAATAATGTTGGCATTGAGAGGCTCTCTGTGAATCGTCACTGTATTTGCAAAATTGTCATCTAGGCGAACCTCTGAATAACCCACAACAAAATTATCCGGAAGGGAAAGATCAGCGTAATCCGGAGCGATACGTTCATATCCGGCAGGCGTGGAAATCGTAAATTGCTTCTCGTCCCAAAGATGAGATTCGCCAGCAGGAATATCTGTGGTGGTGGATTCTCCGCAAGCTGTGAGAAGTAAAGCCGAGATGAGGAATGTTATTTTGCGCATAATTTTTTGGTTACCATTTCATTTCCAGTATAGCAGATTTAGCAGCTTCTTGCTCGGCGGATTGTTTGCTGCCACCCTTGCCGGACGAAATAAGTTTATCGGCAAGGTAAGCGCCCATGGTAAAGATTTTGTCATGATCAGGTCCCTCTTCAGAAATCAATTTGTAGGTAGGCGTCACGGACATTTTTTCTTGAGCGCATTCTTGGAAATAAGACTTGGCGTCTATGTGGAGATTTTTGGCAAGAATCTCGTCCATATCCACGAGAATATTTTTACTGATGAATTGCTTGGCAACATCGTAACCTTGATCAAGATAAATTGCACCAATGATCGCTTCTACGGCATTGGCGAGAAGATAATCTTTGTCACGACCACCACCTCGCTCCTCTCCTCTGGACATGCGCAAATAATCCCCTACCTCAAGACGACGAGCAACTTGCGCAAGGTGATCACCTTTCACGAGAGCGGAACGCTGACTGGTCAGTACGCCTTCTGGTTCGTTTGGGAATTTATCATAAAGAAACTCGGTAACTATCAGCTCTAAAACAGCATCACCAAGAAACTCGAGGCGTTCGTTGTGGGTACGATCTTTGGTTTCGTTGATGGCACTACGATGAATCAGCGCAAGCTCAAGGAGCGTTACGTCTGAAAATTTTACGTTGATTTTACTGGCTAGATCTGCGACTGGAAGCATTATTTTTCTGCTTGTGAAGTGCGTTTTTCTTTCTGATAAATCGAGTTCAGCACTCCGTTTATAAATTTGGAGGAGTTTTGACCTCCGTAAGCTTTGGCTATTTCGACAGCTTCATTGATGACCACAATTTCGGGAGTTTCGTCTGAGAAAACCAGCTCGTAAATCGCAAGATAAAGAATCACACGATCTACCGGAGCGATCTTATCGAGAGGCCATTCGGGAGCGTACTGCACCACTAATTCACGAATTTTGTCTATGTTTTTAATGGTGCCATCGAGCAAAGAAGCCGTCCATTCGTCCGGCTTGTATTGCTTTGGTTTGAATTCTTGTCCTGCAATTTCTTTTTCCTTGCCAACAGCATAACTCATCGTCTCCTGATAAGCATATTCAAGAGATTCTTGGGCTTTTTTGGCGTCTACTTCTGCGGAGTAGAACTCCCACTCGAAGAGGGCCTGAATTACCGTAATACGTTTGAGATGTCGGTATGCTGCCACGAAAAGAATTTTAAATTTTTGGCTTTACGCCTTTATTTTTGTGATTTTGTCAGTTTTTTTGTTCATGTCGATGACCTGCTTTCCATTGAGCTGACCACACTGTGGACAAACCATTTGGTTAAGTTTCGGAGCTTTGCAGTTCGGACATTCTACAACTTGGTATTTCTCGATAAGCTGTACACGAGCACGAGTACGCCATGCGGCATGTCGCTCACTGGTGCGCTTTTTCGAGGTTTTCTGTTTGGGAGTTGGTTTCTTAGACATTGTTTGAGATTAAACTTACTCGGAGAGTTTGCCATACGCAGGAGGAAAATGCAAATGATTTTTGCTTAGGCTGGATTGATGAAAGTGGCGACGAGCGTGAATGAGCAAATAGAAATAACAACACCTGTGACTGCGGAAATCATAATGCTTTTTGCTTTGGATACTTCCCCGTCATCTCCACGAGCCAGCACCATGCGCAATCCACCGTAAACAAACATTACAAGCGCCAAAATCCCCACAAAACCTAAAATATAATTTGCGATACCGATGATTTCATTTGTACCAGCTTGAGCATCGACCAAAAACCCGACGCCATCACTAGGTAATATTGTGTCGCCACGATTCGTAGTAATAACGATCTGCCCTGCAGTGTTGTAACCCGCTCCAGTAACACCAAACAATACTCGACTAACGATTGTTTTGGCCAGCGCAATGATGATCAAACCGCCAACAACGACCATGGAAACTTTTTTTTGATTGGAAATAACCCCCTCGTTACCAAAAGAACCCACAATGGTAATTGCTGAAATGATAATAATAAGAACACCTACGAGCGAGATAAATGATGTAAGAAAATCCAATAAATGAAAAGCTTCTTGACTGAAATATGCTCCCGTTTCGTAGAGAATTGCATTGTTAGATAAATCATTAAAAATAGTGCCGGCCTTGTCGCCGTGACCAAAAAATGTACCCACAAAAACATCGAGCATCAGAAAAATAACAAGACCGTAAACCACCCATTTTATGTTTAATTTCGCCTTGGAAGTTTCTTCTTCGATGTTTTTTCCGGCAGAAACCAAATAGATGCCACTGGCGCTGAGGGTAAAAATAGCCACAGCCACAATAACATATCTAAGAAAGTGATAAACATTGAGAAGGGCTGAGCGAATTTGCATTACTCCGGCTTTGTTTACTTGAGTTCCGTCTTGTGAAAATTCATCATCAAAACCAGCACTATCGCCATCATGAACATCGATTTGGACAGTTCCGGCATCTTCAGGAGTGAAAGGAATTTCAATGGCAAGGGCTTGCGCACCTGAAAATAAAAATACTAGGCTAAGCGCAACGACAATTTTTTTAAGAAGATTTTTCATTTTTTAGGATATTGCAAAAATAATCTCGGCAACGATGGTATATGAAGAATAAGCAATAACTATGCCCATAACTGATCCGATAATAATTTTCTTGGAGGATTCCCTTTGCCCGTCATTATCCCCAGCTGTGACATAAAGTACTGAAGAAACGACAATCGACAAAAGGGCGATGGACCCGATGAAATAAAGCAGAAACTCAGCAATACCGACGATAAGACTTTGTCCTGCATCCTGATCTGGTGTGATGACGACAGCCCCTGATTCTGTGGAATGCCCATAAAAAGTAGAAATAATTTCTGGGCTAATCATAAACAAAACCAAGCCAATCAAACCCCAAAGAAAAACTTTCTTTTGCTGAGAAACTACGTCGTCACTCTCGGTAAAAGCAACTAATTTCAATCCGGAAGCCGTAATGAAGTAAACTGCAATCGTACCAAGAAGGTAACGTGCAAATTGTAAAATGTAATAAATGACATTCGAAAATGCAGAGGCGGTTTTGGTGATTTGATCTCCCTGAAGAAATAAATTACTACCCTGAATGAGTAAAATATCCTTGAGCGGCCAAGAAAGCGAAAAGATAATCATGCCTATCGCTGACCATGTGAGATAATGTTTTGAGCGAGAAATTGAATCTTCTTTGCCGTTGGCGGTTACCATGCGATAAACTGCAACTGAACCAAAAATGAGAACAATCACACCCAAAATATAGCGTGCAAAATCATAAACCCAAATAAGCAAAAATACCAAACCACGAACCCCAGGGTCTTTGATGTTTGTGATTGCGGCAAACTCTTTTTCTTGCTCGCAATAATCTTTTGCTGAATTTATCTTGGCATTCAAATCTTCTATTGCATAATTAACCCCTGCTAATCTTTCTTTGTGTTCGCCAAGTTCTTTTTTATCTGTACT
>CAZJIT010000007.1:5682-13840 GCA_964546155.1 uncultured Candidatus Peribacteria bacterium | reverse complement strand
CACTTCAATTTTTCGGGGTGGATCATTTTGTTTTTGCGCTTGCACTTTCTTTGGTGGTGATTTTTGGCTTGGCGTGGCTTGTTTCCGACGTTATTAACGAAATAGCAAAAAATAATCCGGAAGAAAAAAAGGAACTGTAAAATGTCGAAGCCACATCGGATTCACACAAAATTTGAATTCAGGGTAGAGAAATCTACCCTTTTTTTGTGCACAAAAAAACCGCACGCAGGGTGCAGTTCTTGATTTTTAGATTATTTCCCGAAGACCATCTCCCGATAAATCACCCGCAAACTCTCGATTGCCAGATTGATGAGGTCGGCGATTTTGCGCTCGAGCTCACGGATTCGGGCGATCACCTCATTGAATTTACTTTCACTGAACTTCGCAAAAGGCAGCTGCGCCACCCACGCCTCACGCTTGAGTTGCTTGATTTCCTTTTCGTATTCACCACGGATACGACGACGCAATCTCTGCTCGCTCATGTGTTCGATTTGCCGTTCGATTTTCAGAGCTGTCTTGGCATCGTAGTGATTTTTGCGTTGTCCGGCATAAATAATATTATCACTCACACGCTCAGCACTCTCACGTGGAGTGTCGGCACTCTCGAGCACTTCACTCGCACTTTCGGCTACCTCGTGCATGGCAGAAGACACAGCTTCCATTCCCGCATTTTGTTCGGGATTTTGGCTGAGCTTGTCGTGCTCTAGGCTTTCGTTTGGCTGAAGTAGATTCTTGGAGGGCATGATCTCACGTTAAGTGTTCATATCATTTTAGCACTTTTTCCCTCAGGGGTCAAGCACTTACTCTGACAGGGTTACATTCTACCTCTGTTTATTCGCTTTTGTCAATAGCTTGTCCTCGGTTTGTTGCAGGAGTAAGATGAAGTCATGAAGAAATTTCTCCGCAGAATCGTAATGGGCTGGCTGGCTAATTGCGCCAAATGTCGCATCTCCCAGTCCAAGGCGACTGTCATCGGGGTCACCGGCTCAGTCGGCAAAACCACCACCAAAGACGCCCTCGCCCTCGTGCTCAGCACACGTTTCACCGTCCTCGCCAACAAAAAATCCTTCAACTCCGAATTCGGACTCCCGCTCACCCTCCTCGAGGAGAGCAGCGCCGTCCGCCCGCTCGACTGGTTCGGCATCGCTTGGAACGCTTGGCGCAAGCGCAACACTCCGATCACCGCCGATTACATCATTCTCGAAATGGGAACCGACAGCCCCGGCGACATGGACTACCTGCTCAGCATCATTCGTCCGAGAGTCGGCATCTTCACCAAGGTCGCTCCCGTGCATTTGGGTGAGGGGCAGTTCGATTCACTCGAGGAAATCGCCCACGAAAAAGGCAAACTCATCACCTCACTTCCGGCAGACGGCTTCGCAATTCTCAACCACAACGACGAGCTCGTCTGGCAATTCGCAGGCAAAACCAACGCCGGAGTCGCCGGTTTCGGAGCAGGCGGGGAGTACGCCCCAGAAAATCTCCAGATGACCCACGAGGGCATGCAATTCACAATCCAAAACCAAAAATACTCCGTGCCCGTCGTCGGCAGACACCACGCCGAGTTGTTTTCGGCTGTCTGCGCCACCACCCTCAAGCTCGGCTTCCAGCCCGCTGAGATCGCCGAAGCTCTGAGCAAATTTCACCTCGAACCGGGGCGCATGAGCATTCTCGAGGGAATCAACGACTCCACCCTCATCGACGGCTCGTACAACTCCAACCCCTCCTCCGCCCGAGCTGGCATCGACGCTTTGGCAGAGTTTTCGGGACGCCGAGTCGCCGTCCTCGGCCAAATGAACGAACTCGGTAACCAATCCGAACGTTACCACCGATTCCTCGGCGAATATTTACGTGGCAAAGCCGATTTCCTTGTCGGAGTTTACGGCGATGCCAAATACATTTGCGAATCATTCGACGCCACCGGCACCAAAATGAAATTCTTTGAGAACAGCGTAGTCGCCGGCGAATTTTTACAAACATTCCTAAAAAAAGACGACACAGCCCTCTTCAAGGGAAGTCAAAATAACGTCCGCCTCGAGAAAGCGGTCGAAATGGTCATGCTCCACCCCGAGCGAGCGAGTGAGTTACTTTGCAGACAAGGTCAAGAATGGAAAGATTGATAGAGAAAGGAGAAAGTTATGTCTAGAGAGTTAATGTTGGAGGAAGATGTGAAACGCTTGGAAAATTTCCTCTTCGAAAATGGGGGAGTCGAGGAGCACCCTCTCATGGCAGATATTCTGGAAATCAAGTTGTTGCAGCTCGAACGAGAAAGAGCCAACACTCAGCAGACTGCCTGACCTCAAAAAAAGGGAGTAGTTAATCACTGCTCCCTTCTTGTTGTTTGGTTTACATCACCGCTGCGAGCGAGGTCAGCACCAGCGCCGCCAACATCACGATCGCCACCGTTCTCTGCATTTTTTGCTTATTTTTCTTGTTCATTTTTCTGTACTTTTTTAGAATGTTTAATAATTATTTCCCAAATCTGCTCGATGTAATCCGGATCAGTGCCGTTGTCCTCGGCGAGCGCCTTCTGAATCGCAATCAGCTCACCCTCACGCCCCTTGTCCTCGATCGGCAGACTTTCCCTTTTTTTCACCTGAGCGATCTCCCGCACCACGTCCTCTCGCTCGATCAGCAAGTCCAAAATATGCCCGTCGATACACCCGATCTGCTCCCTGAGCTCGTCCAAGTCTGACAGGGGACATTCGTCCCCTACATTCGCTGCGCTCATTATCCCGCACTCAGCACTCGCATTCGCCGCACATGTCGCCGAATGCTCCCGTTCGTGAAAGTCGGCTTCGCCTCCTGCATCAATTCCGAATCTGTCTTCACTAAAATCGTCCTGTGTCATTATTTTTTCAGATTAGCCAATCCCTTCAAAGCCTCGAGCCCCTCGATCGGCACCATCCAAATCGTCGTGTTGGACTGGTCAGACGAGAGATCATTGATCGACTGGAGCGTACGCAAATGCAACGCCCCCGGAGCTTCCCCGAGCATTTTGGCAGCCTTGGTCATGTTTTCCGCAGCCATTACCTCACCCTCCGCCTTGATAATCACCGCACGACGCTCACGCTCAGCCTCAGCTTCCTTCGCCATGGTGCGCTTGAGATCCTGCGGAAGAATCACATCTTTGAGCTCAACCGACTGCACCTCGATACCCCACGGATCCGTCGCCGTGTCCACGATATTTTGGATTCGCTTCGCAATGTCATCACGATTTTTGAGCAATTCATCGAGTGTCACCTCACCCACGGCGTTACGCATCGTAGTCTGAGCGAGCTGAGCCGTCGCATAATAAAAATTCTCAACCTCCAAAATCGCTTTTTCAGCGTGCTTCACCTTGTAATAAATCACCGCATTTACCTGCACCGAAATATTGTCCTTCGTGATCGCCTCCTGACTCGGCACATCGACCGCCTTCACACGGATATCGACCTTGCGCAGGCTCTGAAAAACCGGAATCACAATCCGCCACCCCGGATCGAGCGTCTTCGAATATCGCCCCAAAGTAAACAAAATCCCACGCTCGTACTGGTCGATCTGCTTGATAAACATCACAAAAATCACCACCAAAAACGCAATCAGCATCGGCAACATTCCGATAAGAACCAAAATTAAATCTGCCATATTTTCACATTAAAAATTAGATTATCATCATCTTATCATTTCCCTCACTTTTCGCAAATATTTCCCTCATTTTTTTAATCCAAAATTAAGTTGGAGAGGGTAGATTATTTCTGCTTGACAAAAAATATGTTTTATCCTAATATATGCAACTTTAACTAAAAACCACCTTAATATAAATTTTATTAAAAACAATAATTTAAAAACTATGCGTAAACTTTTTACACTCATCTCAATCGCAACTTGTAGCTTTGGTCTGCTACTTGGTGCGCTTCCTGCGTATGCGGATTTGGAGGACGACTACCGTGATTTTCCTTCCGACATCAACCTTTTCGACCCAAATAATCCAAGCGGTGGAGGAGGTAATAATGGAGGAGGCAACACAGGTGGTGGAGGAGGCGGAAATGGTGGAGGCAGCTCCCTCGACTCTTTCGAGTGTAGCGACGGTATCGACAACGACGGCGACGGTGCAATCGACTACCCAGCCGATTCAGATTGTAGTTCACCATTCGACGACACAGAAAGTGGTAGCGTAGAATCTGCCATCGGTGGAGGAACAGGCGGAGGTAGCACCATCACTCGTCAGGCGTGTGCCGACGGCCTCGACAACGACGGCGACGGACTCATCGACTTCCCGAACGACCCAGGTTGTAGCGGTTGGTTGGACGAGGACGAAACAGACGAGCCAGCCGAAACAGACGAAACTCCGGTTCTCCCGAGCACCGGACCGGCAGACTCACTTTTCCTTGCAATGCTCATCGCAGCTGGTGTAGCCTACACTATTAAGTCATACAAATTACAATCAAACTAATCACTGTGATTATGACAACTATCAAAAAAATACTCACGGCAAGTCTGGCACTGGCAATGGTGCTTGGCACAGTCGCTCTGACCCTCGAGCCGGAGCAGACTCCGACCAGCGATCCCAATCTCTTCCTTCTCTCGATGGAAAATCTTCCAAATCTCGAGAGTTATCACGGAGTAGATGCCTACGATCCGGCGATCGCTCAGTACGCTGACCCGACCAGTATTCGTGGTAATTACGCTGCGTGCACCGCTCAAGCTGCGGTAACTTATCCTGAGGACGTTTACGATCTCACCGCTGTCCTCGGCGAGCAGGACACTAACGGCTATCTCATTGACCTCGAAAATTACCGTGTCAATAACGGCGACACAATCATCGCTTGGTGGAGAACCAAAGAAGTCCAAGCCAGCAACTGGCGTCTTCCCGTGCTCAACTGCATGAAAGCAATCCCAGCCGCAACTCCAGCCGATGACGTGATGAACGCCTGCTGGGGGACTTACGGCACAGCCGAATACACCAACAACATGGTCGGATTCATCGGGACATGGCTCATGGCGGACACAGTTCCGGTTGTGGGTTACGCTCTCGAGAACTCACAGCTCGGGTACGACTACCTCGGCGGTGTTCCGGGGATTCACAGCTTCCCCGTGCACGACCAAGCCGACGCTTACTTTTGGTATTGCTATTTCTCTCAGGAAACAACATTCTTCGACGACCTCATGACTCACTTCTACTTCCCGCTCGACCAAGGACAAGTCGCACCAGACCCACTGACCGTGACCTCGATCACACCAAACAGCGGTTCAGTCCTCGGTGGCACCGGCGTGGTGATCACCGGTACAGGCTTCGTAAATGGTTCGACCACAGTCCGCTTCGATGGAACCAATGCCCAAAATATCGTCGTTGTAAATTCCAACACAATCACTGCCACCACTCCTCCGGGAGCCGGCGCAGGTCAGATCAATGTTACAGTCACAGTTGGCGCAACAAGTGTTCTCATTCCATTTACTTACACTTCCGCTCCGATCTGTAACCCAGGACAAACCCAAGCCTGCAACGTACCAAACGGTACCGGTGTGCAGACTTGTGCAGGGGACAGCACTTGGGGAATGTGTATCGCCAGCGCTTGTGATCTTGGCTACCACCTCGACGCAGGTTCTTGTGTACCAAACCAACCAACCATCTCAGACGTCCAACCACCGACCGGTTCAATTCTCGGTGGCACCGTTCTCGAGCTTACCGGTACAGAGTTTGGCGGAGTGACTTCTGTTCTCGTGGACGGCATCGACTGCCCATTCACCGATCCAAATGCCAACACCGACACCAAGATTTTCTGTCAAACTGCTGCACACGCAGCCGGCACAGTGGACGTCACAGTCAATGTAAACGCACTCAGTGACACAGTCGTGGGAGGATTCACCTACGTGGACGACACCATGAAAGACACTGATCTCGACGGCATCGCCGACAGCGCCGACAACTGCCCAACCGTAGCCAATCCGGCTCAAACCAACAGCGACGGAGATCGTTGGGGTGATGTCTGCGACAACTGTCCAAGTGATGACAACCTCTCTCAGCGTGACACCGACGGCGACGGTCAAGGAAATTATTGTGACCAAGACGACGACAACGACGGCGTACTCGACAGCGCTTACGCTGCTCCGGGTGCCGGCGACAACTGCCAGCTCATCGCCAACGTAGATCAAACCGACACCGACGGCGACGGTTGTGGAGACACTTGTGCGGGTTGTCAGGCTGCCCCATCTCAGAGTTACGATTTCTGTGGCTGTTATGGCAATAACGACTGTTACTGTCACGATGAATTCGTAAATGCGTGTACAGACGGCATCGATTGCGCCGCTCCAGCCGGAGTCGCAGTCGGCAGCTACGACATGTGCCGCCAAGTAGATGACACCCTTTACGCTTGTTACGACGAATACAACTGGTGCGTCTGCGCAGGAGGAACGTGTACCTGCTACAACGAATAATCCGAAAAAACCAAAACGCTCCGTATCACACGGGGCGTTTTTTTGTGCGTAATTTTTCAGTGCAAAACACTCGGAGGGTGGCGACCACGAGCGATAAGTTTTTACATTGATTTTAGCGAGCGAGCCAAAGCCCACCTCATTTCCCTCACAAAAAAACCTCGTGCGTATTTCTACACACGAGGTTACTTTCAGTTTGCGGTCAGCGACCGGAACTACCACCACTGCTACCGGCAGCACCACCGCTTCCACGGCTGCCACCGGAGCTACCGGAGCCACTTCCTCCGCAGCCACCGTTGCCTCCGCCGTCGCCACCGGCTCCACCGCCACCTCCGCCACCGGAGCCACCGTCGCCGGCACTTCCGCCACCTTCACCGCCACCATTGGCGGTTCCGGCCAGACCCAGCTCACGACCGCCGTCATCATCGTCCCAAATGAAAGAATAAATAATTTTATCCCCATTCTTGAGATCGAAAATGAGCAATTCGGTTTCGCCACTGACAGTCATGATTTCCGGCTTACCCGAGATTTGATCCGAGCTGAAATAATGATTCATATTCCAGTCATCAATCTTTCGGAAAGTAGGACAGAGGCTGTCGATCGGATCAGAGGCATTTGCCGAGATGTAACTCACGCAGATGACATTGCGACCCGTATTCTTCATATGACCGATTTTCCGACCATCGAGATACAGATCCAGACTCTGCAGAGCAATCACATGAATCTTCGGCCGATCCATTCTCAAACTCCCTTGCGGTCCGGGTTTGCCGTACTTCTTCAGGCGAGCCAGCGTATCCTCAGCGAATATCGGCAGCTTCTTCAAAATAATCAACTGCCTCTCCGCTCTTTCCTTGGCATAACCCCTCGCCGTCTTCAGCTTTTCCCGCACCTCCGCCAGCTTTTCTTCACGCTCTGCGAGTGCTTTTGTCAGCTTTTCGTGGCTCGTGTCATAAAACCGCATTTCTTTGTAGCCGATGTTGTACGCACTCAGCCCAAAACCAATGTGATTTTTCGGCACATTCACCACTTTTTGCTCCTGAGCCACCGCTTCCGGAGAAGCCTGAGTTTTACTCTTGAGCTTCACCACTTCTTTCTGAACAAACTGAGGCTTTTTGTACCTGAGCTTCACCACTTTTTTCTCAGCAACCCGAGGCTTTTTATCCCTGAGCTCCACGACTCCCGTTTCCGGATTGAAATAAAGCTCAGCCGCCTGCGTCACTCCTCCAAAACACAACAACATGACCAAAATCCACAACTTCTTCATTTTGATTCCTCCTTGGTTTCTTCATTCCCTCTATTTCCGATTTTAAATTTTTAATGACCACTACTGAAAGTCTGATATTTTGGCATTTTTATGTGATATTGTCAATACCAAACCACCCAAATCCCAAACCAAAAAACATTTGACTTTTGCCCCACGAATCCCTAAAATCCACGAGTATTTTGATAAATTACCTAAATTTAGATATGCAATCCAAAACAAGTAATCGCCGCCGTTTCCGTCGCCATGGCTTCTTCAATCGCATGGCCACACCTACCGGTCGTCGTCTTCTCGCACGCCGTCGTGCCAAGGGTCGTAAAAAACTCACAGTTTAACAATGCTTGCCAAAGCCCAGCGTTTTTTTCGCACACGAGAGATTAATTTCCTCTTCCGCAAGGGAAAAAAGCTCAAAGGGCAGGGGTTTTTGTGCAGATATTTTCCGACCGACAGAAGCAAAAAAGCGATCGTCGTGGTAAGCAAGAA
>CAZJIT010000007.1:4524-5672 GCA_964546155.1 uncultured Candidatus Peribacteria bacterium | reverse complement strand
TTCAGTAAATCTGCCGTCAAACGCAATCAAATCCGTCGTACTTTCTACCGTATCCTGCGTGCTGACTGGCAAAATCTCCCCAACGGGCTCTGGCATTTCTCGCTCTATCCTGATTTTCAGGCCACAGAGCAAGAACTCACCAATAACCTTAAACAACTGATTTCTCATGCCAAAACCACAAACTAAAATCGGATTCACACAATGGTTCCTGATTTTTTTGATCAGCTTTTTCGTTTTCAGATTTTTCTTTCCGGCAGAGGAGCCGACCGGCGAAGGCGAACCGACCATTTCCGCAGTTTCTTTGGCATTCACCTCGACCAAGGACGCCTACACCCTCGGCGAAACCGTCGAGCTTCTTCTCGATAACCGCAGCGACAAGGCGTATTCCTTCGAGCTGGACTGCCCAAACGAGCCGTTTCGTGTCGAGCGATTTGTCGATGGTAACTGGCTCGCCCTCGAGTCCGCCAACGAAAAATCAACCTGCACCGAAACCGCTCCCGCCAACATCAAACACTGGATCGACAGCAGTGATTTAGACGCTCAGACAAGCCGTATTCTCAGCTACGCCGACTGGAATCACGACCTTTTCGGAGAGGTGGGCAAGTACCGTGTGAGAGCGATTTTCACTGAGGAAAAAACTGACGAAGAAAAAACCGCACTCCTCGCTCAAGCGCAAGCCGAGGCCGAGCTTCACCCCGAGTTTCAGGAGGTGGAAACCGACCGTGGCATCGTCATCGAGGAAATGCCCGTCGAAATTAACGAAGATGAAGTCCTCCAGCCGGAAATTCTCGAGCTCGAGGCGCAATTCGAAGTCACAAGTCGCAGCTGGTTCGGCTGGATTTGGGAAACTTTGATTTATTTGCCGATCTTCAATCTCCTCATTTTCATCGCCAGCCTCCTCCCGAATCACAATCTCGGGTGGGCGATCATTGTCCTCACGATTATCATTCGTCTGATTCTCCTCGTCCCAAACCAAAAAGCGCTCCGCTCTCAGCGTGCGATGCAGGAAATCCAGCCCAAACTCAAAGAAATTCAGCTCAAATACGCCAACAACCAACCAAAACTCGCCGAGGAAACCATGGCACTTTGGAAGAAACACAAAATCAACCCATTCGGATCTTGCCTGCCGATGTTCATTCAGTTGCCGG
>CAZJIT010000007.1:0-4514 GCA_964546155.1 uncultured Candidatus Peribacteria bacterium | reverse complement strand
GGTGCTCATCGCCCTGTTTTACGTCGTGCGTAGCCTCGGATGTGATTTTTCCACCAGCCAAATTGCGAGTCTTTACGGTTCACTTTCCGGTTTCGATTTTGACCTCCTCTCCCTCGATTTTTACGGCATGGACATCACCATCAAGGGTGTAATCTGGGTCGCAGTCGGTTTGGCTCTCATGCAGTTCATTCAGATGCGCCTCTCCTTCAAGAAAATGGAAAACAAAAGCAAAGACGCCACTCAAGCCGCTACCTCGACCATGATGTACATCATGCCGTTCATGATCGGTTTCATGGCGTACACTTTTCCCGTGGCAGTCAGTTTTTATTGGGCAACTTCGACCATTTTCGGGATTGCGCAGCAGATCGTGGTCAATCGCCAAAAAGTCATTTAATTCGATTATTCTTATTTTTCAAATATGAAACAAACTATCAAAGAAACTCTCGCCGGCGTCTTGGACAGCATGGACATCGCTTACGAGGGGATTACCGTCGAGGAAGTCGATGAAAATCACTACCGTGCCGACATTCAGAGCGAGGAGTATTCTCCGCTCTTGATCGGGTGGCATGGCGAAACCATCGGAGCAATGCAATACATTCTCAAGACCATTCTCTGGCGCAAGCTCGGCAAAGATCTTCCGGACAATTTCTTCGTTTCGGTTGATGTGGACGACTACCGCATGCGTCAGGAGTTCGCCGTCAAGCAGATGGTCGAACGCAAGGCCGAGGAAGTTCTCGAGTCACAGCGCTCAGCGCACCTCCAGCCGATGGGCAGTTATTTCCGTCGCATCGCACACACGCACCTCGCTAGCCTCGGACACAAGGAGCTCACCTCCGAGTCAGAGGGAGAGGGGGAGAGTCGCCACCTCGTCATCGTTTACAAGGGCTAAAAAAACAAATTTACCGCTTCGTCACGAGGCGGTTTTTTATTTGACAAATGCAAATTTTTCGCTAAAATAAAACACTTTATCGTTGATTTTTGAAAATTTAAAAACATTTTTTCGTTTTTTTGGAGGACAAAACATGGCTTTGGATTTAGAGGATTTGAGGTGCGAGTTAGGAAAATTAGAGTTGGAACACCCACTCGTTTTGGGCGCTGGTGCCGCAAAACACATTCTCACGGACGAGGGGCTCGAGGGCTGGTCCAAGAAAACCGAAGCCAGTTTGCTCATCGGTGGGACGATCACGTATTACCCTCGCACAGGCAATTCGGGGCAGGTTTTTTATCACGAGCCGAACGACTGCTCAAAAGTAATCAACTGGATGGGCATGCCCAACCAAGGGATCGCCGAGTTGGATTATCTCCCGCAGGTGGTGCTAGCCGCTCACAAACGTGATCAACTCATCGGAGTGAGTGTCGCCGGCACAGTCGAGAATCACGGCGATATGTCAATCGAGGAGCAGTTCGTTTACCTCGTGGACAAAGCCTTCGCCAAGGGAGCAGACATGGTCGAGCTGAATTTCGGTTGTCCCAACACCGAGAAAAAGCCGATCAGCTACGACACACGCAGCATGGAGAGGATCTTAACTCACATTTCAGAGTTTTGCGCCGATCCGAGCAGGCGTGTCTGCGTCAAAGTTTCGCCGTACGAAAGCATGGCAGAATTACGAGAAGCCGCTGCGGTTTTGAATTATTACGACATCGTCGAGGGGGTCAGCGCTATCAACACTCTTCCCAACCAGCAGTGGATTTTGCCGGACGGCACACTGACCATCACCCAAAACAACGGCATCGGTGGGCTCTCCGGCGAGGTGATTTTCTCGCAGGCCATTACCAACGTCGAACACTGGCGCAAAAACCTCTCTCCCCAAAAATACGTCATTGGCGGAGGAGGCGTGGTGCACAGTCACCAAGTCATGGAAATGCGTAAAGCCGGTGCAGATGCCGTTTTCATGGTTTCGGCGCCCCTCGTTTTCGGTGCTCGTCACTTCGGTAAAGTTATCAATGATTTGTTGGATTTTTGAATTCAGCAAACAAACCCGTTTCCTCGTGGAGCGGGTTTTTTATTTTATTTTTTACGCCAAATCCTCCACAAAAATACTCAAATACCCAAACGCCAACAGAAAAATCACCCCCACCGAAATCAAAATCTGGTCGAGGTACGGCGAGGTAATTTTATTCAGCTTCAGGCGAATCAAAGTCAAAACATAAACCAACCCACTGAAAAGCACCGGCAGATCCAGACTCTTTTCCAGCGCAAAAATCTGCTCAGGGTGGAGGGTATTCGCTCGCACAATCTCCAACACAATGTACCCCAACCCCAACAAACCAAACACCCAAAAACTGGCTAGATTCAGCTTCTCAACAAAACTTTTTTCTGGAGATGATGTGTTTTCCATGTCTTGATTATATTGATTTTGCGTTTCCTTGACAAGAGGAGTATAATCCAAACGTCGGACACGCTCCTAGTCGAAACTTACAGGGAGGAAATACTAGACTGAGATATTTCCAAGCGGAAGCCAGCGAGTACCACCGACGAGCTGACTCAGCTCTTGAAAACCAAAAACAAAGCGTCGCTCACCCGAGCGAAAGACGAGTGGAACCACGGCAAATTGTCGTCTCGTCGCACACCGGTTCTTTTTTTTGTAATTTAATTTTTCTCACCATGGAAAACCAAACTCCAAACCCAACCCCACAGGAAACCGCTCCTGTAAACCCAACCCCAGCTCCCGAGCAAGCACCTGTAACCCCAGCTCCTGTTCAGGCAGCACCCGCTCCACAGAGCGAGCCAGCTCAGCCGACCATTCTCATTCGCTACCCAAACCTCGTCATGATGATTTTGGTTTTGCGCATGCTTGCGATTGTATTCCTGATCCTCGGATTGGTAATCGCTTTCGCGCAATTCTTTCACGATACTACTTTCCTCGCAAAAATCGGTTACTTCTTCCTCTACCTCATGCTCGGATTTTTCCAAGGAATAATGTGCTGGGTCTTCTCAGAGGCAATCCAAGTTTGGGTCGATACAGAATCTCAAACTCGCCCAGCTGACGTGGACGCCCGCCTAAAATCTTTCCTTAAATCCTAAATATTTTTATCCAAATGAATCTAGAAAATATAAGACATTCCCTCAGTCATATTCTTGCTGAGGCAGTGCTAGAGCTATATCCTGATGCCAAGCTAGGTATTGGTCCTGCGATAGATACTGGTTTTTATTACGACTTTTTATTTAGCAAATCTCTGGAAGAAAAAGATCTCAAAGAAATTCAGAAGAAAATGATTTCTCTGATTAACCAAAAACAAGACTTCGTAAAAACCGAAGCCAGTATCTCCGAAGCTGAACAAAAACTCGCCGACCAACCTTTCAAGCTCGAACTCCTCAAAGATTTACAAGATCAAGGCGAAACTCAAGTTAGCTTTTATACCAATGGAAATTTCACCGACATGTGCGCCGGACCACATATTGTCAATACTTCCGAGATTCCACAGAAGAGTTGGAAATTGGACAAACTCGCCGGTGCGTATTGGAAAGGAAGTGAAAAAAACCAAATGCTCACTCGTATTTATGGTTTGGCATTTGAGAGTCCTGAGGCATTGGCAACTTATGAAAAAAACCTAGAAGAAGCCAAGAAACGTGATCATCGCGTTCTGGGTGCGAAGTTGGATTTGTATCACATGGACGAGCAAGTGGGCCTCGGTCTACCTCTCTGGCATCCGAATGGTGCTATGCTCTGGCGTCAGATTGAGAATTTCTGGAATCAGGCTCATGAGCGCAATGGCTATGATTTTGTGCGCAGTCCTCACATTGGCAATCGCATTCTTTGGGAGACTTCGGGTCATTGGGGATTTTATAGTGAGAGCATGTATCCACCGATGGAGGTTGGGCAGACTCTCGCGGACAAACAAGCCGGCAAGACTGCCGAAGTTTCGGAGGAATATTTATTGAAACCGATGAACTGCCCGTTTCATGTCCAGATTTATTCCGCCAATCCAAAATCCTATCGCGACTTCCCGTTACGTTGGGCAGAGTGTGGTACGGTTTATCGTTTTGAAAGAAAAGGTCAGCTGAGTGGGCTGACACGTGTGCGTGGCTTTACCCAAGACGATGCACATATCATGTGTCGCGCCGACCAAGTAGAGGACGAGCTCAAGCGTGTAGTAGATTTTATTCTCTATATTTATGAGAGTTTTGGATTTCCTCGTGATAAAGTCAAAGTATATTTGTCTCTTCGTGATCCCGAGAATAAAGCAAAATATGCCGGTAATGACGAAGGTTGGGAATTGACTGAAAATATTTTGCGCAAAGTTGCTCAAGAAAAAAATCTAGATGTCAAAGAAGAAAAAGGCGAAGCAGCATTTTATGGACCGAAGCTTGATTTCAAAATCCAAGACGTCCTCGGTCGCGAATGGCAGTGTTCCACCCTTCAGTTTGACTTTAACTTGCCGGAAAGATTTGACATGACCTTCACCAATAGCGAAAATAAAGACGAGCGACCTTACATGCTTCACAGAGCATTATTTGGCTCGTTTGAGCGGTTTATCGGATTATTGATTGAGCATTATGCCGGAGAATTTCC
>CAZJIT010000006.1:0-14847 GCA_964546155.1 uncultured Candidatus Peribacteria bacterium | reverse complement strand
TTTGTTTTGTGACTTCAATAAGCCGCTCAAAGTCATGCAGATTCTGCTTCCTTATCAGGAGAGGTTAGTTGCGGTTACTTGTCGCGGTGAGCACAATTTGCGCTTTTTTTCACGCATGATTCCAGAGTTGCCATATCTCGAAACTCCGACCGAGCAGTCTTTGCTTTGGTCCACCGACAAAGTTGTCATGCGTCAAAGATTGCGCGCTTTTGATAAGGAAATCACGCCTAATTTTACGATTGTGCATGATTCTGGTGAGGCTTCCATTAAGAAAATTAAAAATAAAATTAAATTTCCTCTAATTCTTAAACCGGCGGGTTTGGCGGCAAGTTTGCTTGTTTCGGTTTGTTATCATGAGGAGGAGTTGTTGCATAATTTGCGTGTTATCACTCGCAAAATTCACAAAATTTATCGGGAGAGTAATAATCAAGAAAAGCCTAAAATTCTAGCTGAGCAAATGATGGAAGGAGAAATGTATTCGGTTGATGCTTATGTAAATAATAAAGGAAAAGTTTATTTTTGCCCTTTCGTGCATGTCAAAACAGGGCGCGCCATTGGTTTTGATGATTTTTTTGGTTACATGCGTACCACGCCGGTTATGATTTCCAAGGAAAAGCAGGAGAGTGGTTTTGAAGTTGCAGAGAAATCAATTCATGCACTTGGTTTGCGAACTACCACAGTTCACATTGAGTTGATGCGTACGCAAGATGGCTGGAAGATTATTGAGCTGAGCCCACGAATGGGTGGCTTCCGTCATGAAATGTATAATTTTTCTTATGGGATCGATCATGGCATGAATGATGTTTTGATACACATGAACGAAAAGCCAAAAATTCCTCTCAAGGTGAAAGGTTTTACCACTGTTATGAAATTTTTTGCTAAGAAAGAGGGGGTTATCAAGGAAATTAAAGGTGTTAATAAAATTCGCAAGCTGGATTCTTTTAAGCAAATAAATGTAAATAAAAAAACAGGTGATAAATGTAGGTTTGCGAAAAATGGGGGCAAGAGTGTTTGTGATTTAAAGTTGTTTAACAAAAAGAGATCTGATTTGCTGGCGGATATTCGTCGAGCTGAGCAGGCTTTGATTATCAAAACTTAAATAAAAATAAAAGCCCCGTAATGGGGCTTTTATTTAGTTTACTTTCTAGAAGAAGAAAGGTTTTCTTTTTGGTTTTTCGCCATTTCCTCCGCTATTGCGTGGTGGGCGAGATTCCCCTCCTCCGTTTGGCTTCTTAGCCTCAAATTGATTTGGGTCAGCTTCTACCGCAGAGAGGTTGTAGCGACCTTGAGAGTCGATTTCTGTGAGTTTAACCTTGACGATGTCACCTTCTTTGACTAAGTCTGTGACTTGATTTACACGCCAAGGAGCTAGCTTAGAAATGTGCACGAGTCCATCTTTGCCTGGTGCCATTTCGACAAATGCGCCGAAGTCCATCAAGCGTACAACTTTACCTTCAAACATATCTCCCACTTCAGGGGTATAGGTGATTTTATTAATCCAATCTTTGGCTTTTTGTCCGGATTCCTGATTTGGAGCGGTGATAAATACCAATCCTTCATCTTCAATATCGATCTGTACGCCACATTCCTCAGTGATTTTTTGGATAGTTTCACCACCCTTGCCGATAACCACACGAATCATGTCAGGATCAATCTTGATAGTTTCGATAAGTGGAGCGTATGGGCTGAGTTCTTTGTTCGGCTCGGCGATGTGGTCAGTCATCACTTTGAGAATCGCAAGGCGAGCTCGACGTCCTTTTTCGAGAGCTTCTGCGAGAATGTCACGAGGAAGACCTTTTACCTTGATATCCATTTGGAGAGCGGTAATTCCTTTTTCGGTACCACAATCTTTGAAATCCATATCACCCGCAAAATCTTCCATACCTTGAATATCGGTAAGAACTTGGTATTTGCTCATTTGATCCGGATTGTCCACCACTAGACCCATCGCGATACCTGAAACAGGTGCAGTGATAGGAACACCGGCGTGCATGAGTGAGAGTGTGCTTCCGCAAACAGATGCCATTGAGCTGGATCCATTGCATGAGAAAACCTCAGAAACTAGGCGCATTGTGTAGGCAAATTCTTCTTTGGAAGGGAGAACTGGCTCTAGGGCACGCTCTGCGAGGAAACCATGACCAATCTCACGACGAGATGTGCCACGAAGACGGCGCACTTCCCCTACCGAGTATGGTGGGAAATTGTAATGATGAATGTAGCGCTTCTTGATATCGAGATCCATAGAGTCGATGATTTGCTCATCGCTAGGCGCACCAAGTGTGGTAAAAGTACAAACTTGGGTTTCACCACGCTGGAAAAGGCCAGTCCCGTGAGGACGAGGAAATACTCCGGTATCCACACTGAGCGTGCGAATATCGTCCACTCCACGACCATCTAGACGCTTTCCTTCATTGAGGATTTTTTCACGCATGTAGGTCTTGAAGATTTTATCAACCGCTTCTTTGATTTTGCTTTCTGTCCAGTTTGGCTTATCGGAATTTTTATCTTCTTCGATCTTACTTGCGTACTGCTCGATCATTTTATCCTCGAGAGCGTGTATTCGCTTGTAAACTTCCGGCTTATTGTCGGCATAAAGCGCATCTAGATCAGCTGATGTGATTACTTGCTTGAGCTCGTTCATCACGGTTTCATCTGGAGTGCGAATAACCACTTCTTTGCCTGCCTCTTCTAGATTTTTTGCACCGAATTTTTCAACAATCTCGAGTTGTAGCTGGCAAACTTTTTTAATTTCAGCATGAGCGAGATCGAGGGCATCGAGCATTTTATCCTCTGGGATTTCTTTTGCACCGGCTTCTACCATGTTTATGGCGTCGAGTGTACCTGCAACCACGAGATCAAGATCTCCCATTTCTATTTGTTCATAGCTTGGGTTGACAATGAATTCACCATCAACCATGCCGATACGCACACCGGCCACCGGTCCTGCGAATGGTGCGCCAGAAAGCATAAGTGCGGTGGAGGCAGCAGTTATTCCCAGAGTTCCAGGGTGGAAAGTCTTCTCAGAAGAAAGTGGAGTGATGAGTACTTGAATTTCATTGCAAAGCCCCTTTGGGAACAATGGGCGAATAGAGCGATCGGTAAGGCGAGAGGAAAGAATGGCGTCCTCAGGTGGGCGGCCTTCACGTTTTATAAATCGACTGCCTTTGATTTTACCTCCGGCATAAAAACGCTCCTCAAAATCCACACTCAGTGGAAGGAAATCTCCGTCTATTGGACTGCCAATGCCGGCAGTTGCCAAGATAGTCGTATCTCCCAATGAAACAGTGACTGCTCCATCAGCCTGAAGGGCATATCGTCCTGTTTCTATCTTTAGCTCACGTCCCGCCCAGTCGAGCGAAACACTAGCTGGTGTTTTAGTTTGCATGTCAAACTTGGGTTAAATTGTAGCTCTGAAAACGTACTTAACCTAAATTTGACAATTGATTTCTAACACTTAGCTTGTGGCTAATTGCTAGTGGTCAATTGTCAAACTGAGGGTCGTTATTTTCCAGATTTTTTTATTATTTTTCTGCTTTTTCTTCTTTTTTTACCACCTTTTTTGTGATCTTTTTAGCCTCTTTTTTCTCTGCTTTCTTAACAGCTTTCTTGGTCACCTTCTTATTTGAACTTGAAGAAACTTTCTTTTCAATCTTGCGTTTAACAGTCTTACGAGTAGAAGTGTCAGCCACAGTGCGAAGTTGAAGTTTGTTCAAAATCTCCTCGTAAGCATTTTCGTCAGTTGTTTTGAGGTAATTTAGAAGTTTGCGACGCTTACCAACCATCATGAGTAGACCACGACGAGAATGTACATCTTTAGGGTGAATTTGCAAATGTTCAGTTAATTCATTGATGCGAGTAGTAAGAATTGCAACCTGTACTTGCGGGCTCCCAGTGTCAGATTGGTGTTGTGAAAATTTTTCGATAAGTTGTTTCTTGTCTTTTCCTTTTAGCATATTTAACTATTGATTGAAATTTTGTGAGGTAATTTTAATGTATATTTTGCCTTTATGCAAGAGTTTTTTAGTTTTTTTCAGCACGCTCTACATATTCTCTTGTTTCTGTATTTACACGGATTGCATCTCCGATATTAATAAACAAAGGCACGTTTATGACAGCGCCTGTTTCTAGAGTGGCTGGTTTGCTGCTACCAGATTGACTATCCCCTTTCACTCCTGGTGGAGTGTCGGTTACTTTTAGGACTACTTTGTTTGGTAATTCTACGCCAATAGGACGACCTTCATACATAGATACATTTACTTCGCTACTATCAAGCATGAATTTAAGTTGTTCCTCTAGGGAATCAAGTGGAATGCTGAATTGCTCATAAGTATTGTAGTCCATGAAATATGCTGCTTCATTATCTTTGTAAAGATATTGGCATTTTGTGTTTTGCACTTCTACAAATTCAAAAGACTCTCCTGCCAAGAAGCTTTTTTCAATTGTGCCACCCGTAATAAGATTACGAAGCTTTGTTTTCATTACAGGTTTGCGTTGTTGTTTGCGAAGAAATTGTGAGCTAAGAACCAAACAAGGGTCATCTCCGATCTTTACAACTCTTCCAATTTTTATATCGGTTAGTGATTCTGCCATACGATGAATTTAAATTTAACGAGAAGATTGTACTACTTGATAAACCAAAAAAGCAAGCATAACCATTCTTTATTGCCATTTTTTATTAAATATGTTATAATAAAAATAGGTTTTATGTCAAAAAAACAAAAATGTATATAAACAAAAACATCAAATTTCTGCTGACAACCAATGGTTTGATATTGTTTTCTGGTGCATTATTGGGTCCCATATACGCTTTATTTGTAGAAGATATAGGTGGTGATATTTTGGATGCTGGTCTGGCTGGTGCAGTTTTTGCATTTTCTGCTGGATTTATGAGTTTGATAGTTGGTATTTTTGGAGATAAAATAAAAAACAAGGGAGGAATATTAGCTCTTGGCTATCTTTTTGTTGCATTGGGTTTTGCTCTTTATTTCTGGGTCAATTCCATGACTTTGCTCCTAATTGCCCAGGTTGTTATTGGTTTGGGTGAAGCTCTTTATTCCCCTATGTTTGATGCCATATATTCTGAAAATCTAGATAAAGGGAAGTTTTCGTCAGAATGGGGTATGTAGGAGTGTATGAATTATTGGGTTAGTTGCGCTGCTGCAGTAGGTGGTGCATATTTTGTGTCTTATTTTGGTTTCAAAAATCTATTTTTATTAATGGCTTGTTTGGCAATATGGAGTGCAATAAGTGTATATTTTTGGGCACAAAAAAGAATGGGTAAGGTTGGTGGGGGCTATTGTACGAGATTCGAACCGCTGACCAAATGGTTGCCCCAAATTGTTGAGGAAGTTGTCCTCGGAATCAAGCAATATTTCACCACGGTCGATCTGACTCCCTACCAACAGCTTTGTCAACATTTCTCGGAAAAAACCACCCGCTTACCTAGATAAATTATCATACTTTTTAAGGAATGACAAGAATCGGCCGACTTTGAGCGGTTCATCGACCCCTAGGCGTCCATCTGGGTATCCTGAGGCTACTCCTTTGTCCTTTGCCCACTTCACAGCCTCAAAATCGGGGTGTGTGGCTGGTACATCGGCAAAGAGCTGGTTATCTGCCACAGGTGCGTCAGAAAGCCCAACAAGCGTCTTCAAAGCCTTAATCAGGGCTTCCGCTCCCTTGGTTTTGACCGTTTCCACGTCATTATTGATTGACCCCATCTCAAGCAGGAATGCCCAGCCCTTGGTATCTCTAACGATGCCCAGCCTGCCAAATCGGCTCTGGGTATCAGCCAACAATCCAGCATTTCGGAGTCCGATCGCCTGAACGTAGGATTTTAGGAATCTGTCGGCCATTTGTTTACTTTCCTCGCTTCCGCCGTAGTAGAAGCAAAGCGCGCCCGTTTCCTTGCGCTCAGGCGAGGAATTCAGGTGTAAACATACAACATAGTCGCTATCACTGGCACGTTTATTGATCCATTTAACTTGCTCTTCCAAAGTCAGATCGAACGGGCACAGATCGGTGAATATTAGTTCCTTAATTTTCGGAAATACCTGCAAGAGGATATTCCGCGCAATCAAGTTTTCAGTTTCTTTAGTCTTCAAGTTTTGGGCACCTTCGTCTTTGCCCTGAGTGTGCCCAGCAATTAAGTATAGTTTTGGCATACAATAAAGGGGTTAATGATTACAATTTCTCTTCGGTTTCTGTTTTGATTTCTTCCGTAGCCTCATCAGCTGGCGCTACATGCGCCAGTTCTTTTTGTTGCTCTTCTTGAGCTTTGAGAAAATCCTCGACCGATTTGATCTCTCGTTTTTCAAAGTAAATCAGCTTTTGCACTGGCTTGCCTTCTTCGTCTTTTTCCTCGACAACCGCTATATCGGCCGTCGCTGTTTCTTCGCTTGCGATTTCCAATTGGATTTCTTCTTTCGAAAGCTGTTTCTCTTTACGAATCTCAGCCTTAGTGGGTACCGCAATGGATACCTCGGCTTTTTCGAGTAGTTTGTCAGCTTCCTCAGCCGTCTGTTCCTTCGCATCAGGATTTTCTATTTCGAACGCTTCAAATCCTTCACGAACACAGATAAGTTCATCGCCGTTGTCTTGGTGATAAACGACGGTGGCCTCAACGCCCTCACCGACTACCGAATGTTTTGCTTTGTAGAATTTCATAATGTTGTGTGGTTAATGGTTAATTTGCTGGCGCAAAGAAAGTCACAAGACCGTTGTTGTAGCACCAGAATTCGAGATAAAGTTTGAAATTTTTCTTCACCTTGGTCGTAAAGACCGTTGCTGAATCCGTCACGGATGATGGCAATGCCTCACTGACGATTGATGATTTGACGCCATCGTTATCAATCAACACTCTTCCGTAACGATAAGGTGAGCTAAGTGATGCGTTGCGAGACCAACCGAGCAAATATCCACCCTTTGGAGCGCTGATCAGCTGATAGAATCCCCAGACTTGATACACGGCACCCTGTACATTGCTGCTCATTATTCTGAGCATGTAGCTGTTTTCGAAGTTGCTTGCATCGATATTGAAGATCGCTACTGCATACTGGCAGGTGCTGTATTGCATCCAAATGTATTTATTCGGATCATTTAGGAATTGCTCGAGGTATTTATTGGTCACATCAAACGCCATGGTATCCATGTCGTTGTAGTAGAGCTTGCTGTCACCAGTGTTCGAGTGCCAAATTGCGGCACCATTCAAAGTGAATCCGTATATTCCATACCATGTACCGTTGTCCGCATAGCCAACTCTGTTTTCAAACGATCCATCCGTCGGATTGAACGTGTAGAATTGCTGCGATCGGTATTGGCTTGAATCGTAATAGCCGTAAAATGTGAGTAATATCCATGAGCTCTTTTCGTTTGATGTAATAAGGTGATTTTTGTAACGGCTGTAGCTCAAACTGGTCGTATTGTTTCCCATGTAGGAGCTTGACAATGTACCCGTGCTGTTCAAGAGGCTCCATTGGTTAGCGGCAACGTCGTACTTGAACGAGAACACATTTTCGTGTGATCCGTAGCGCGGCGTTACAAGATATATGTTTGTTGCATCTTCCTTGACCGTAAATAATCCGTTGACCAATTGTTGCGGTGTGCACCCGTTTACATTCGCCGTTCCGCACCCGTAAAGCCAGTCGTCACCATGAACGCTGTACGGCATTTTATTGCTGAGACGCGTAAAGATATTGTCCTTCTTCGTCCAAGTCCATGTCCCGATCGTGCAGACCCAAAGGTCAAGCGTGATCGGATCGAGCATGTAAAGCTTTCCGTTCTTGATTGTTGCAGTCCATCCATTCCATTCCTTTTCCTTTCCAGATTCCATTGGCACCTTGATCCATTCGACTGTCTTTAGGGTTGGGTCGATATAAGGAAAGTAACGGTAACCTCGAGCATAACCGTGAAATCCGCAGTAAATTTGATAGCGTGCGTTAGATTTTGTCGTTAGCATCATGTCCTGTTCATATCCGCCGTATTGGTTGTAACACCACATACCCATTTGCACGGGCATGTACTTATTTGAATTCAAGGTAAAGTTTTCGGCGGTATCCATTTCCCAAATTCCATAGCGCTGCATCTGTCGACTATCAATGCAGTCATTCACTGCATATGAACCAATCCAGTACAGTTTGTTGTTGGCTCGGAACATACCAAAGGCTCCGCCGCCAGTGATCCCTTTGGTGCGAAGATTTAAGGCGCTGGCCGTCCAAGTATTTCCAGTAATGTTGTATTTCCAAATCTGGCTGTAGTTGTCGGAAGTACCGAGATATTGGACGTACACAAAACCGTTGAAGATCTCCGAAATGTAGTAACTGGTCTGTGACGGCGCACTCGCAGTGGCGGCTGCAGTCCAAGTATTTCCAGAGATGCTGTACTTCATGAGTTCCGTTCCCGCTGAGGCCATATTCTGATAAGGCACGAACACAATCCATGCCGAACCGTCGGTCAGCAATCGCGCATAACTTTGACTCATGCTGGCTGATCCAGTCATGGTCGTAAGCGAGCTCCATGTATTGCTTGCGATCGTGTACTTGGCGAAGTTCTTACTGGTATCAATGACGTACAAGACGCCGTTGGCGGCAACCATGGAGCAAATCGTCCCAGCAAGTGTGCAAGTCGTTTTTTGCGTGAGAGCTCCAGTGCTTTGATCAATTTCCCAAAGCGTCTTGTCGCTGAAGCAGAGCCAGAAAAGTTTGTTACTGGTTTCATCGTAAATGATGTTCTCGTAGTTGTAGTTCTGGGAATTGCTAAAGCGGCTTCGGTTGTTGTAGACGTCTGTTTTATTGAATTCAATCCATGCGCAGGCATCGGTTTGGTGATCGTATTTGTACACGCCGATAGGACTTTGTTTGTCGTATTTATAGTCGTATTTGCTTCCCATGCCTTGCGGCAAGGCAAAGAATTTCTTGTTCGTGGTATCCAATAGATGATGGAAATACACGGGCGAGTAATGAGGATTCTGGTAATTAATATTGAACCCCTGACCGCCTTGTTGAAACCATTGATAATAGTCCCAGCTTGAGAATTGCAGAGCGGAAGGAATCGCGTCCTTGAAGACTGAACCTGACCCGCCGCCGATAGTGATATTTGCCATAGTGTTTTAGTTAAATGATTAATTAAGATGCGATAATCGGTTTCTTCACGATTGATGAGATGTTTCCGTCATCGTCGTAAAAGAGCTCGTAGAATGTGTCTCCGCCTTGGTTGTGTTCGTAGACGAAGAGCTGGTCGACCCGCAACAGCATTCCTTCCGAGAACATGCCGATCTGGCCTTCGGTGAAGTCAGATGCCGTCACTTCGTCGATCAATATCCAGACCGCTCCGTCTTCGGAGTAGGAATACTTGAAACTGTTTGAGTCGCACTCGACTTTCAGGTGGTAGAAATCCTCGGAAGTCGGTGCGAATGCCATTTCCTCACCGAGTACCGTGTCAGCTCCCGCCACCCGCTTCACGAACGAAATGCGACCGTTCTTGCACTGCAGCCTTAGGAAATTCAATGAGTCCTGATATTTGAAGATCAGGCCGTTTGCGTTTCCCCGACGTGCATTGAATGCGCCCCTGTAAGTGAAATTTTGGAAAAGATTTTTTTCTCCATCGGTCTTGAGCACGAGCAGTTTTTCTCCAGCAGATTCGTCCGATTGAACCAAGTATTGATTGGAATTCTCAACGTCTTTTTCTATAAGCCATTTGCCGTTTTCGACGTCATATTTACTGGTCACTACTCCATTGCTCTTCACGAGTTGAATGGAATCAAATGTGACTTGCGGATTGTTGTTGCCGTGCGTGTACCAGAAACGAATCTGCTTCACCGAAGACCAGTCAAATCCTCCAATCACGGAGAATGCCGATTTCGCTACTTCGATGTAATTCCAACCGAGTACCAAGCTCGCGGCGTTGATGATGGTTTCCGCTTCTTTCACGTCTTGCGTTTCCGATAGCTCCAGACGAACGGAAGTTGGTATTTCTGTTGCGATGTAAATCCAGAACGCGATCACGTCAGTGTTGGCCGAGCTGATTCCATCTTCAAACTTAGTCAGGTCGAGGTTTATTGTGTTGTCATAAGCGTATGAGCTTGCTGCGCTTACTTTCCATCCTTGCGTTCCAGTCTTGTAATTGATGGCGTCGGTCGCGCCGCCAGACATTGTGTTCTCGTCCGTTTCAAAGGTCGCTATCCTTTTGAAAAATGAGCCAAAGCCATCGAATTTATCTCCTTCGCCACTATTTTCTTCGATCTTGATCAATCGATCCGAAACGTCGCGTTCGTAAGTGACTGATGTTTGCTGAAGGACGACTTTGTCGAAGGCAGTGATATTGCCGTTATCAAACAACGCCACTTGCCCAGCCGTGGTAATGCTCGAATCGGTTGTGCTGATCTGGGTGGTGAATGTGATTCCATCGAGCGATGTTGAAATCACCACAGACGTACCGTTGAAAGCTACCCGTAGCCAGTAATCGGTACTCGGGCTGGTTGCAAACGGTACGGACAGGATTACGGTTCCACCGTTCTTGGCAAACTTCAATTCAGTACCAGTGAAGTAGGCGTGGTAACAGCTCGAAGGCGAAGTGTATCGCCACTTGATACCAGAGTTTGACGATCCTTGCAGTCGCCTGATTCTCGCCGTAAAGATTCCATTCAGATAGTTGCGGCTTTGGTTGCCGAGCGAGAGTACGCTGTTTTTGTCGCCAGACGCTTCGTCGGTTTTCACATAGCGCTTCAATCCGCTGAAGTCGTGGATTTCCCAGAACCCTTCGCTGTTAGACCAGAACGCATCGGTCGTGTTGCTTGCCTTCACAACGCGCATGCTATCGGCAATAAAGTCCGATGCGCCGTTGGTGTTGGTTGAAAACTCAAGCCTTACACGGATGATGTTATTCCAGTTCGGAGATCCGTTTTGACTGAAGCTGCTTATCGCAATTGATACACGATTCCAGCCATTCTGTGTGATCTGTGAAAGGAAGTTGTTTTGGAAATAGTTCGTCGACGGTGTTGTTGATCCGAGCTGCAGCGTAGCCATATCTATATTGGCCAGCGCGCTTACATAAACCCAGAATTCCACTACGTCGGAACCAGAAAACGCCGAGATGTTTTTGCTCGGAATATCAATGAGAAGCGTGGCCGTGCTATCGGTTGTCAGGCTGAGTTTTCGCGCCTGAGTTCCTTGTTTGTATTCCGATGTGTCGAACGACCCGCCAGTATATGTTTCGCCAGCTTCGTTATCAAAATTGGTGATGACTTTGTAATTGCTTTCGTAGCTTTGAAAGTCGTCGTTCACCACCTCGATGTTCTGCGAATCTTCTTGCACCACATCTTCCTCGTACCCGAAGCGCGTCATGATTCCTTTTTCCGAAACCGCTTCCGTATCGCCCGAAGGCAAGTAGAAATATGTCGGACTTTCAGTGATGCCGCTTAGAAGCGGATCGGCCGCGTGCTTATGCAGATTGGTGAATCCGCCCCCAGTGAGAATGTTCAGGTTGGCGGCCGTCACGTCTGGAGAAACACCTTCCAGCGCCTGATCGATTTCATCAGCGCTTGCATCGATATCCGCCAACTTTTCAAGGTCTGCTTTTTCGAGCCCATCGACCTCATGAAGGAGGTTTAATTCTTCAGCGTCGGATTCTATTCCAGTAAGCGCGTTGTTGAATTCGTCTTTGGTGACCGTCGTATTTTCCAGAATGTTCAAATCCTCGGCGCTTGCCTGAATGCCGTCTAGGGCGAGGTTGATTTCCGCAATGCTTGCGGTCAGTCCCTGCGAAATCGCTTTAAATTGAACCCGTTGGCGCTCATCAGCAATCTTAGCGTTCGTCACTTCAGTGAACCCGCTTTCCACTGTCACGGTCGCAAGCAAATACTTGTTTTGCAGACCAGCTCCTTGTTCTTGAACGATCAGCGAACCGATGTTTGATGCGGTCGAGTTGATCTCTTCCGCATCCATGTTCGCGTCTGGAATTGAACAGCAAATCTCGTATGTTTTGGGTGATCCCGAGATATTGTCGGGAATGGTGAGCACCGCATCAGCCAAGTTGTGAAAGCGCAGTACGAATTCATCGTTCGTGCCGTCTCCGTCCACATCAGTGCTGCGCAATACAGTGAAGTATGCAACGCCCGCTTTGACCTTCACGGTTTTGTTAGGTGTATCTTGCGCCAATACTTGCAGGTCTTCGCCAACGTCTTCGGGAGACAGCGCCGTTTTCAAAAAATCAGCGACGCCGTCAGTGAAAAAATCCCGCTCGACGTTCTTGATGTCGATGTCTTGCCAATAGGTGTTTAGTGCGTTTAAGTATGATATTCGTGTTGCCATAGTGATTTTTTTAAATATTAAGATTCGAGCTCTTCAACCCGTTGCGCGAGCTCGGCCAGACGCTCTTCCTCGCTCTTTATGCTCTTCGTGCCTTCCTGAGCGATCTCGATATCGATTGATTCTTCATTGTTTCGGCCGACACTAACCGTGATCGTTAAAATTCGGTGAATCTGGTCGAAATCAAGAATCCCGTGCTTGATGATCACACGGACACGGTCTCCGATTCCGTATTCGAAGAGGTCAATTTTTGTCTTGTTGGGTTTGATGCTCGGAATCTCCTTGATCGGTTTATGAAATGCCAATAACGCCTCGGCATTTTTATTGAGGGTGTTCTGGTCTTCGATTTCGGTGAAGTATCTGACTTTCTCCAAGAGCCCGAATTCCGCAATAGAATCGTTGTCTTGCCTAACGGCCGAGATGATGTTGTTTTTGCCGTAGCAGGTTATTTTATTGAAAAGTTCCTTACCTTCGGAAAGAAGCGTGAAGCTGTCGATGGAGTTGGCGTTCTGCAAATTCCTGATGAAGCGGAAAATGACGCTCGCGCTTTTGTCTTCACCGATCATCTTTTTGCAGTTGAGTTTGAAGTCGGTATCTGTGAGGACTTCGCAAAGCGTTGCTTCTTCTATTTTTTCGAAAGCCTTGCTGGCCTGCATTTTGAAAAAGTCGTGCGAGAATATGTCGCTTACATCGGTCTGTCCTTGGATGATGAGCGTGTCGTCGGTGGGATTGATTTCTGTATTCAGGAGTTCAAAGACGGCCAAGCCGCCTTGCCAGTTGGTGAAACTTCGCGTCACTACGCGCTTATCAAAAAGCTGATAGATGCCTTTGCAGCCCACTTCCAAATTATTGTCGTCCACGATCCTCACGGCCTCGATGTAGCCGACCCAAATACGGCGCACGTCGGTGCGGTCTTTCGGATTCACCCGATTGATCGCAATGCGGTTGTGCTTCTTTAGGTTCTCGGCCTCTGCGCGGGGATGAGAGAGCGGCAACGTAAACTTGGCCGTATCCTTGCCCGTGAGTGTCAGCTTGAAGTTCAACCCTTGCGGATTGAGGATTTTGCTGAAAGCCGTATTGTTCTTGTTGAGGATGTCGATTGTGTACATACGGACAAAGTTAAAGCCACGTGTCAGACCACTCGATCTGCGCGTATGAATAATTATTCACGGGAGGCACTCCGCTTTCTTCCAAAAACACGACCTCGTTTTCGCCAGAAAGCAGATAGAAAAACTCGCTGTTATTCGTGAGCACCAAAAGAGCATCCTCGGTCGTCCCGTCGGTTCGGTAAATCACAGCCGTTCCTTCCAGCACGTCGATTTTCAAATAATCGTTTTCTTCCAGCGTGCAGATAAACTGCATGAAGACGTCATAGGTGCGATTCAATATCTTCGGATTCACGCATGGTGCATGAATCGTAATGACGGGAGATGCCGCAAAGTTCCCAACATTGACCAGCGTCTTTTTGTAAACATAGTTCCAGCCTATCTTGAGAGGCAGCTTGAACGGTATGATGATTTGTCCGCCCAGAATGTCTGCCTTTATTTCGGGCTGGGTTTTGATGGATTGCGATAGCTTGCGCGGTTCCTTGCACTTGAGCGCCACAATGAAATTGCGGATGAATGGAAAGCCCAATTCCTCGGCGTATTCTGGCATTTTGTCGACTTTCGCGAATACCTTTTTTGCGATTCCGTCTTCTTCGGTAAAAAGCAATTCGCGGTAGCCGTCATCTTTGTTCGGCACGGCGCTCACGGTGAAAGCCTTTTGGAATTTATCCACCAATACCACCATGGTTTCGCGGTCTGGAGCGATGAGTTGGCCTGTGAAGACCAAGGCGCGTTTGCCCACGAAAGTGTCATAGTCGAGAATCCCGTGTTGTCCTTGTCTGGCTTCCTCGGAATGGCGCAGCTCGGGCGAATGGAATCCGCTCGGCGTATCAGTCAAACTGATGATGCAGCCGTTTGCACGATCCTGCTCGGACGCAAAAACATTACCCGTGAGAGCATCCCTCTCAAGGTCGTTTAGCGTTGTCCCGTTGTATGTGTAGGAAATTCCGAGCATATTTTTTTGTTATCAGCTAAAGCGCGCACGCCATGAAAGTTCCCGCGCGGCAATTGAAAAATCCACACCCTCGCGGATGTTCTGTGTGATGTTCTGCGTGACGCTCCTTTGGTTGTTGTTAGTGACTCCGCCGTTTACAAA
This sequence comes from uncultured Candidatus Peribacteria bacterium, assembly GCA_964546155.1. Classification (GTDB taxonomy): domain Bacteria; phylum Patescibacteriota; class Gracilibacteria; order CAZJIT01; family CAZJIT01; genus CAZJIT01. The sequence goes on along the minus strand of CAZJIT010000006.1, from coordinate 343 downwards.
ACCGCCCGACCTGAATCCGCGCATGCGCACCGACTCCAATTGCGATATCACTGAAGCGTATTTATCGACCATCCATGCGGGAGCGACCCATTCGCCGCCATGCACCACGCCAGCAATCTGGTTGATCGCCCCGAAAGTGTATCCGCCCGTTGCCCAGCTGCCTTGATTTACGGAAGCTTGTTCGCGTTTGAAAATATTGATCTTGTCGAGCGCTCTTTGCACCCAAGAAATGATGTTGTTGACAGTATTCTGAATGGTATTGAAAACTCCCGTCACGATATTCACGACGTTATCCCAAATGGAGCGCCATGCGTTCCCGATGATGCTGATGCCTCCTTGGAAG
>CAZJIT010000005.1:0-15143 GCA_964546155.1 uncultured Candidatus Peribacteria bacterium | reverse complement strand
AATTCGCAAAAAAATAGAAATTGAGCTTGGGCTAATCCCCTCTCCTGCTAATTTTAATATTCAGGGTTGTCTCGAAATGGCAGATATCGTAATCGAAAATACCGGCACAATAACTGATCTGCAAAATCAGGTGCGAGAATTTATTTCACAGTGACGGATTTGGCAAGATTGCGTGGCATATCAGGGTTAATCCCCTTGGCGCAGGCAAGCTCGTAAGCCAAAAGCTGAGCAGGAATGATGTTCACGAGCGGACTGGCGATCCCTGCATTTGGCACACGAAGCCACTCGTCGTACACATTTTCCTGCGTCGCCCCAATTCCAAGAATCTTCGCACCACGTGTTTTTAGCTCGGTGCTAGCCGTAATCATGTCTGCCTTCAGCTCATCCTCCCCCACCATCGCCAAACACGGAGTGCCTTTTTCTATGAGTGCAATCGGACCATGCTTGAGCTCACCACCTGCAAAACCATGCGCATGAATATAACTTACCTCCATGATTTTGATCGCAGCCTCAAGCGCCATCGGATAATTCGCCCCTTTGCCCACGATGTACATGTCACTTTTTTTCGCATATTTTTTAGCTATCTTGCGAATGTGCTCAACATAACGAGGATTGAGCATGTCGTTTATTTTTTGACTCGTTTCCAAGAGAATACGACGTCCTTCTTCTAATTTTCCAGCCACAGTGTAGGCCAACATGAGCAAAACCGCCATCTGACTGGTCGCAGCTTTGGTGCTCGCCACGGCTTTTTCGGGACCGGCATTGAGCAGGAGAACGCTGTCTGCCATGCGAGCAATCGAACTCCCCTTCACATTTACAATCGCAAGAACTTTCGCCCCTTTGCGCTTGGCAGCCTCAATCGCCTCGAGCACGTCAGCCGTCTCTCCAGACTGGCTAACGGCAATCACAAGGCTTTCCGGTTTGAGAAAGTGTTCGTAAATCGGAAACTCACTGGCTGGAGCGTAATTCACATGCCGATCGGCGACCTGAGTAAAAAAATAAGTCCCCGCATGACAAACATTACCCGCCGTACCGCAACCGATAAAATAAGTCCCCCGAGCTCGACGAATCAAATCCGCCGCCAAACGAAGCTCGTGCGGATCCTGCTCCAAAGCACGTGCGATAGTTTGTTTTTGCTCGAGAATTTCCTTGATCATAAAATGTGCATGATCACCCTTATCCGCCACACCAGCCTCCCAGTCAATTTTCACGTTACGCTTTTTTACACTCTTACCACTTTTCAGATTTTTGAATTCAGCACCTGAATCCGAAAGAATAACCATCTCTCCGTCATCGAGATAATTAACAGTCTGCGTGTGCTCCAAAAACGCCGGAATGTCCGAAGCAAGAAACCATTCTTTCTTGCCCACACCGAGAATGAGCGGACTCCCCACACGACCCGCAAGAAGTTTGTTTTGCTTGGCATGTATGGCAATCACCGCATTACGCCCCCGAAGCTCGTTGAGAACTTTGCGAAACGCCGCCTCAAAACCATTCCCCTGCTCCATGTGCTTCTGGAGCAAATGCGCAATCACCTCAGTATCAGTTTCTGATTTGAAATTTTGATTTTTGAGGGTCTTTTTCAGCTCGAGATAATTTTCGATAACACCGTTGTGCACCACAGCTATTTCCCCGTTTTCCGAAAAATGCGGGTGAGCATTACGCTCACTCACCTCACCCTGCGTCGCCCAGCGAGTGTGCGCCACGGCCACATGGGTCTGCGCTTTTATTTTTTTGGCATTCGATATTTTGCCCACAGATTTCTGAAAATTGAGAGTCGAATCCTCCTTCCAAGCCACACCCCAGCTATCATAACCACGATATTCCAAATTTTTCAAACCATTGACCGTCAAATCCGCACCGTCTTGTCTATCTCCGAAATAACCGAAAATTCCGCACATTTTTCAAAACTTAATACTAAACAAAAACACTTTAGCATATAAATAAAAAAACTGCGATGAATTTCGCAGTTTAATCGTGTTACTTTATTTTTTCTCCTTATCCTGAAAATCATCTACAAATAATTTCAAGCTCGTGGCAATCGGCACAGACATGATAATACCTAAAATCCCAAAAAATTGATTGCCACCCTCCTCGCTACCGATGCTACTAAAAAGCGAATAGAAAATCATCATGGAAATCATGATCACAACCGGAGGTAGTCCAACTGCTTTTTTCATGATAATCGGAACAATAAAATTGCCTTCGAGAGTCTGGATAACCACAAAGAAAACTAACGCCCAAACACCAAGCCATGGATCTTGATTAACCGCCACAAGTACTGCCGGAATACCAGCCAAAAAAGGTCCAAGGTAAGGAATAAGCTCCATAACTGCGGCAATAAAACCAAGCGTAACAGCGTATTTAACACCAAGAATGCCCATGCCCGCCCAAATCAAAACACCAATCACAACACAAACGATAAGCTGACCAATCATCCACGCACCAATTTTATCTTCGATTAGGGACATTTTGTGACTAGCATATTTGGCATAACGATGAGGCAAAAGTGACTGAAAAAAATCTCCGGTTGCGCCTTTTTCGAGAGAGAGGAAAAAGGTAAAAATAAGCACGATAAGAAAATTGAAAAGATTACTGAAAACCGCAGTGAGAAAAGAAACACTACTCCCCGCAAAAGAAAGGAGGGATTGCCCGATATTTTCGGCATAACCTTGAATTTGCTTGATGTCGAGAGAATTCAAGAAGTCCTGAGCAATCGGCTTAATATTGTTGAAAAATGGGTTATTCATGTCACTGGAAATGAGCGACTCCAAGCCATTTTTTGCACTCTTGGCAATCTCCACAATCTGCTCTGCCACAAGCGGAATGAACTGTGTGAGCGTAAATCCAAGCAGAAAAATACCGACGATATAAATCAAAAGAATGCCCGCCCAACGAGGAATGCGATGATCTTCTAGTTTGGTCACGATAGGACTAAGCGCCGCAGTCAAAAACAGAGCAACCAAAAACAAGAAAACCGTAGAGCGAACGTGGTTCACGAGAAGTAAAAGCAAAATAATCCCGATCACAACCAAAGTGGCACGTGCAACCGAAGTAGCCGAAATATCAACTTTTATCTTCTCGGTTTTAGTCTTTTGTACGGCTTTTACCTCTTTGTTTGCAGGAACTTTTTTTTGTTCATCACGAGCATCTTGAGCATATTTTCGCCAATAATTCACTTGTTTTTGCGCTTTGTTAAACAAGCTTTTGAGCTCTTTTTTTAGGTCAGCCATATTTTTGGTTTAGGATTTGTTTATATTATACTGAAAATTTCTTCTGATACCAGTCAACCGCCTCACGGAAATGTTTTTCAAAATCCTCCTGCTCAACCCAGCCCAACGCACGCAGCTTGGAGCTATCAAGTGCATAACGGCGATCATGCCCTGGACGATCCTGCACAAAATTAATCATATCCTCAGAATTTTTCCCGAAAATATCGCAGAGCAAACTCACAATTTCAAGATTTGGTTTTTCGTTATTTGAACCAACATTATAAATCTCACCAGCAGTCCCCTGCTCCAAAACAAAGTTTACCGCACGACAATGATCCTCTACCGCAAGCCATTCACGGACATTTTTACCATCGCCATAAACCGGCAATTTCTCACCATTCATCAGTTTCTTAACAAAAAAAGGAACTAATTTTTCGGGAAACTGGTGCGTGCCGTAATTATTGGAACAACGAGTTATGAGGGCTGGTAAGCCATAAGTCCGATGATAAGCCTGAGTGAGTAAATCACCCCCCGCCTTGCTCGCAGAATAAGGCGAGCTAGGTTTAAGCGGATTTTCTTCAGTAAATTTATCCGCAGTATTAAGCGGCAAATCACCATAAACCTCGTCTGTACTCACATACAAAAATTTTTCAATTTGGGATTTTTTGGCTAGATCAAGCAAAATCTGCGTACCAATGACATTGGTTTTTACGAATGGAGTTGCATTGGCAATCGAGTTATCCACGTGAGTTTCAGCGGCAAAATGTGCCACGTAATCAAAACCGCTCGCCCAAACCGCGCTCATTTGATCTATGTCGGCGATATCTGCCTGCACAAATCTATAACGTGGATTATCGCTAAAATCAGAGGTATTTTCTAGATTACCAGCATAAGTTAGTAAATCAACATTCACCACCTCCCAATCTGTTTCACATAAAATCAGGCGCACAAAATGCGACCCGATAAACCCACAACCGCCTGTGATGAGAATTTTTTTAGCCATGCTGAATGTCCCAATTATAGCCTATTTCTGCAGAATTATATGGTAGGCGATCCTCGTCTGGATTTTTGTAATCATACATTTTGGTCGGGAGATTGACGACAATACTCTCACTCTCGGAAATGCATTTCCAGCCGTGATAAACACCTGCGGGAATTTTGACTAATTTTGGTGCATGTATTCCCAAAAATACTTCTTGGGTTTCACCCTTGGTGTCGGAATCTTCGCGTGCATCGTGCATCACAAGTTTGATCATTCCGCTAACACAGGTCACGTTGTCATCTTGATATTTGTGCTTATGCCAAGCTTTGATTACGCCAGGGTAATTGGTAGTAAAATAACATTGGGCAAAGTTCTGAAACTCTGGCCAGTCTGTACGCAAAATCTCCCCGAGGCGCCCACGCTCATCAGGGATTACTTTTAGTTCACGAATTTGTACATCTTTAATCATATCTCCACTATACCAAAAACCCTCACAAATCAAAAGATATATTTAGCTTGCCCGAGAAAAAACTCTGTGAATATTTTGTCTATTTTTATGAATCATTGAGCTCTTAATCATTTCCAACTCTTCTTTACCAAACATTGCCTCTATCGCCATATTGCCACGCACATCGATTTCTTTTTCATTGTTTTTATTTTTAGATTCTTCCATGGCCAATAATGAACTTGCGATAGCTCCATCATTTTTGTTTCCGGTAAGCATCTTTTGCTTAGCTATTTTGGTTATCACTTCAGCAATTTCACGATTACGATCATCAGGTTTTTCGCTTAAATCAATTTCCAAATTATCAAAATCATACTTAAGATTAACTATGATTTTACTATCAGACATAAATAAATCAGCAACACCATGGGATATATTTTTGCCATCAACATTCTGAGTTATGTCAATTTTAACCATTGTTTCTCTGCCATTTTTCTTGTCAAAAAAATTAACGAAAAAATCCACCCCATGATGCACATCGAGTGAGGTGCTGACTGCATTAAAAACTCTAATATCAAAATCATCACCCATAATCTGCTCCATATTAGATTTTATTTTTTGCATCATCGGCGCAGGAGGATTAACACTTTCTTCCTTTGAGTACTTGTTTGGATTTTGACTTTTTATAAAAATAGCATTAAGCACAGCTCTGTTAAAATTCGCATATTCAATATCTGCCTTTCTTATCTCTTTAGTTCTATCACCCAAAAAATCATGTTCCAGTGTTCTCCCTGTGGAGTATATCCAGCTTTTCATATTTGTTTTTATTTTTTATTTTCATGTTATTTTAACATATTTTAAAAAATCCTGCAAGTAAAAGCAGGATATCAAAAAAGGCTTTGTCTTGGCAGTGGCCTACCCTCCCAGGTCCGTTTAGACCAAGTACTATCAGCGATGAGTGGCTTAACTACTGTGTTCGGGATGGGAACAGGTGTACCCCACTCTCTATAACCACCAAGACAAAACCTTCTTAGTTTTGTACAGAAATGGGCAATGTAATAATCCAAACTTGGATTACAACTCTGTGCAAGAGTTGTTAGTTCGGCTAGACACATCCGCAAAAATTTGTGGACATATCTAGCGATTGTATACTTAAAAAATTCAATCACCTATTAGTATCACTCAGCTAAATGTATCACTACACTTACACTTGTGACCTATTAACCGGGTCGTCTTCCCGGAGGTTAATGGGGAAAATTAATCTTAGAAACGGCTTCCCGCTTAGATGCTTTCAGCGGTTATCCGGGCCAAACGATAGCTACTCAGCAATGCCGTTGACACGACAACTGATCCACCAGAGGTTTGTCCAACTCGGTCCTCTCGTACTAGAGTCAGATTTCTTCAATTTTCCATCGGGCACAGAAGATATAGACCGAACTGTCTCACGACGTTCTGAACCCAGCTCGCGTACCGCTTTAAATGGCGAACAGCCATACCCTTGGGACCTGCTCCAGCCCCAGGATGCGACGAGCCGACATCGAGGTGCCAAACCCTTTCGTCGATATGAGCTCTCGGAAAGGATCAGCCTGTTATCCCCGGCGTAACTTTTATCCGTTGAGCGACATCCCACCCACGTGGAAATGCCGGATCACTTTCACCGACTTTCGTCCCTGCTCGACTTGTAAGTCTTACAGTCAGGCCATCTTATGCGAATACACTATCTCTCCGATTTCCATCCGGAGATAGATGACCATTGCGCGCCTCCGCTACTCTTTAGGAGGCCACCGCCCCAGTGAAACTACCCATCAAACACTGTCCGATATCCGGTAGTTGAACTCAAACTCAGTAGAGCAATATTTGTAAAATATTCTCTACAATAAAGATACATATAATTATGATAAATTAAGTGCAACTAACGGACATCGTTAGACACAAAATTTAGAGAGGGTGGTATCTCATATTGCGACTCCACTTCTCCGAAAAGAAGTTTCAAAGTCTCCCACCTATACTGAGCAATCTAAATCTCGTGCCAATGTCAAACTGTAGTAAAGCTGCACGGGGTCTCTTCGTCTTTCTGCGCCTACTCGGCATTTTTACCGAGATTGCAATTTCACCGAGCCCCTAGCTGAGACAGTTTCCAAATCGTTATGCCATTCGTGCGGGTCGGAATTTACCCGACAAGGAATTTCGCTACCATAGGACCGTTATAGTTACGGCCGGCGTTCACCAGCCCTTAGTTTCAGAGCTTGCACCCCTCCACGTGAGGTTCTGGCACTGGCCAGGCATCAGCCCCTATACGTCGCCTTACGGCTTTGCAGAGACCTAATTTTTTGGTAAAAAGTCGCTTGGAATCTTTCACTGCGCCCGACTATTCGAAAATAGTCGGGAACCCTTATCCCGAAGTTACGGGTGCTGTATTGCAGAGTTCCTTAGCTAGAGTTCGCTCGAACACCTTGGTATACTCAACCTGCCCACCTGTGTTGGTTTGCGGTACGATAAGTGCACTTCCTCACAACGAAGTTTTTCTAGGCACCTGATATCAGCCGAATCACTACTATCGCTAGTAGCATTTTACATAACAGCTCGCGAATCAATGCGGATTTACCTACATCGACATAAGCTTACTGCTTGTACCCGAATTCAATAACGGGCTCGGCTTAACCGAATGCGTCCCTCCCTTGCTAGCGCCTCTTTCGGTCAACTGCCAAACTGTCATTCTTCCGAAGAAAAAATCAAGCAAAAGCAATCTTCTTCCAGATTTACTTGGGCGGAAATACACTTGTACAGGAATATTAACCTGTTCATCCATCCACTACGCCTTTCGGCCTCGTGTTAGGATCGACTAACCCCACGTTGATTAACATGGCGTGGGAATCCTTGGGCTATTAGTGGCCGTGAATTTCACACGGCTGTTGTTACTCATGCCACCATTTTCACTTCTGTCCGCTCCACCAGACTTTACAATCTGACTTCGACGCTGAACAGAACGCTCCTCTACCGCTCGTATATAAATATACGAACCCGCAACTTCGGTGTATTGTTTAAGTCCCGATACTTTTTCGGCGCAAAATCGTTCGACTAGTGAGCTATTACGCTTTCTTTAAAGGATAGCTGCTTCTAAGCTAACCTCCTAGTTGTTTAAACAATTTCACAACCTTTCGCACTGAACAATAACTTGGGGACCTTAGTTGGCGGTCATAGGGTTGTTTCCCTTTTGACGATGGCACTTAGCTGTCACCGTCTCACTGCCGTACTGTAGACTTCATGGTATTCGGAGTTTGTCAAGGTTTGGTACCCACGAGGGGCCCTAGCCTAATCAGCGCTCTACCCCCATAAAGGATCATACGACGCTGTCCCTAAAGACATTTCGAGGAGAACCAGCTATCTCCGATCTCGATTGGAATTTCACCTCTATACACAGCTCATCCCCGCATTTTGCAGCATGCGTGGGTTCGGCCCTCCCCATAGTTTTACCTATGGTTCAGCCTGGCCATATATAGCTCGATCGGTTTCGGGTCTAGTACATAATACTAAATCGGGTTATTCACCCTCGCTTTCACTACGGCTCCGGATATGACTTCCTTAACCTTGCATTATATAGCTAACTCGGTGGCCCGTACTGCGAAAAGTACGCAGTCACCCTATCCTTTGAATCTTCTAATTTAGTTGATCCACGATTTTTTTTCTGTAGGTATCTTCGAGTTAAAAAACTCAAAGGATAGGGCTCCTACACTTTGTAAGCATAAAGTTTCAGGTTCTATTTCATCCCCCTCTCGGGGTGCTTTTCACCTTTCCCTCACGGTACTTGTTCACTATCGATCATCTAGTCTATTTAGCCTTGGAGGGTGGTCCCCCCAGTTTCAGGCCGGATTTCACGTGTCCGACCCTACTCAGGATACTTCTATCTACGTAATTTATTTCGTTTACGGGGCTATCACCCTCTATGGCCACACTTTCCAGAGTGTTCAGCTATAAATTATTTCGAATGTTGAAGTCCTACAACCCCGATCCGAAGATCGGTTTGGGCTGTTCCCGTTTCGCTCGCCACTACTCAGGGAATCTCTATTGATTTATCTTCCTTAGCTACTTAGATGTTTCAGTTCGCTAAGTTTCCTCAGACAAGCTATGTATTCACTTGAATGTTGTGAGGTATGACCCCCACTGGGTTCCCCCATTCGGAGACCCGCGGTTCAATGCATGCTACCTGCTCCCCGCGGAATATCGTTGGTAACTACGTCCTTCATCGGAACTAGATGTCAAGGCATTCACTTTATGCTCTTGAGTAACTTTTTAAGTATACAAACGAACTAACAACTCTTATTCAGAGTTTAGACGTGGGCGAAGCTTCGATGTCGGCTAAGACAATATTGCTCTACCCTTTGTCAGTTCATTTAAATTTTGATTATTAAATAGATTCATATTAGGTGTGACAATTTTTTTAGCTGGATCGTCACTATAAATCTACTTAAATAAATCCAAGATGTTGAATTTATTACATTGCCGTTCTGTTAATGATCGTTCTATTCTTTAAAATAGAAAAGGTGTGCCGTTTTCACGCACACCCTATAATGAAATTTCTGTCTTTTCACTACAAGGGTGGGTGCGAATTTCTTATCATTTATTTGCTTCTTAATTTCGAAAGCGCAGAGATTGTAATCATTCTAAATCCTAAAGTCAAGAATGTTTTGGGATTATTTGGCAGAAATCTTTTGAAATGTTTGTTTTGCTTCCAGAAGCCAAAAAATCAATGAATCAATCCTGAGTACTTAGCTAATTTAATAATTATTTTGCATTTTGTCAAGGGGTTTTGGAGGAAAAAAATAAAAAACCTCGCTAAATCTTGGTGAAATAGCGAGGAATTTATCATTTGAAGGCTAATGAATGGCAATGAGCCCATCTACCAAATCCCAAATTGCACGAACATCGGTTACTTTTGGGAAAAAGAGGCGTCTTTTTTTGGTGGGAAGATCTAAAATCACCCCCTGTTCTCCTTTGTAGGAGCCCTTTTTTACTTTTACAGAAGATCGATTTTTGATACCGCCCTCCATGCCTGATTCACGCAGTTTTTCGTAGGCGAGATTGATGTAATAAGAAACATCTCTGTCGTCCTCGCCCGCACTCCCTTCGTGCTCACTCCGTATTACGTAAGTATGCGTGTCGTGATAATTTGTAGATTTTTTACATTTACAATCATCGCCGCACTTACCGTCACAATCGCACTTGTGATCGGCGTACTTTTCATCTACTTTTTTCATTTCTTTTCTCAGCTCCTCTACACTTTTCCTGCTTGTCATACACAAATCCCCCTTAAAAAATTCAAATGATAAATCAAAAAACATTCAGTCGATTAGACTAGAATATTTTTTGGTATTAGTCAAGGCTAGTAAGCTTTTTCTATTTTTATTCCTTTGTAGTAGTATTTCAAAATTTCTTCGTATCCCTTGCCGTCTTCTGCGGCTTTGGTTGCACCTTGTCCGGACATACCAACACCGTGCCCATTGAGTTTCATACCGTCGCAGTACGGGTCATCAACGCTAACGAGATAAGGCGTGTTTGTCCAACCCCAAACTTCTTTGGCGCTGCGTGTACGACCGTCTGAAGAACTGAAATAAGGTGTTTTGACCACCTCCCCACCGTAGGTAATCACCTGTCCGTAAGTCGCATTTACCGCACGCATGTGCACCGGAGCACGCAACTCATACCCATAACCGAGATATTTTTGGAAAACATTTGGGTCATCAGAGGCATTGTAGGGTGTGCCGGATTTAAATTTGTTTTCTTCGGTGAGATACCAAAGTGCGTAAGTGCGAGCTGCCACAAGAAGGGCTTTGTGTTTCTCGATCGGCTCTGACTCGATCACCTCTGCCAGTCCGTACATGTACTCTTCCAGTGGTAATTCATTAATCAAAACCCAATCTCCGTCGTGCTTGCGAATCTCGATGACTCCACGAAAGCGATTGTCGTTTAGTTTTTTATTCCACGCCGGACTGTGATCCCAGTTTTTGACTTCGATAATTCCACCCTCAAAACGCAAACCGGTGTATTCGTTATTTTCAAATGTGCCATTCGCAATGTTGGCAAGCTCACCTGCTTTGTAAGTTTTAATTGTCTTTCCTTCGAGATTTTTTATGGAGAAAGATTTGTCGCTCGTAATCTGAAAAGAGGAAGAATCGAATGATAATTTCACACGCATCGGCGGAATGTCATCAGAAAAATCAGTGGGTTTAGCTACTGACGCAGGTGCTGGCTCTGACGTGTAAACCGGCTTTTTGGTCACTGGCTCAGTTTTCGCCGGCTCAGAAACAACGACTTTTTCACTGCTTTTCACGCTGACTACTTTGTTGTCCACCTTGCCTGACTTCACAGTGATGTTGAATGTGACAGGATTGCTTGGCATCCACTCTATCCAATCCACAACCGGATTGAAAACCTCGGTGTAAGTTCCCACCTGTCCCGGCGCACGCAAAGTAATGTCAAAACTTCCCACCTCCCCCGGCTCGACCGTGCTTTCACGAAGAACAGCACTGCGGGTAGCCTTCACCCAACCCGCACCCCAAAATTTACTGGTACGATTCTTGGGCGAGTAAGTGCCGAGCATCGTCACCGTCTGCCAAAATCGACCGCCGAGAGAATGCCAATCAACATTACCGATATTTTTATATTCGATTCGGATTCTACGCTCCTCCCACGGATTCATTTCAATGTTGTAAACATTATCACCCACAATCTCCGCCCCAAAACGAGGAGAATTCGCCACCTCAAAACCAATCACAATCCCCGGATCCTGTGCGAAATCAGGCGCATCATTAATACCGGTCGTCATTTTCAGATTTGTGAAAAATTTGCCGGCTTTGTACGGAGCCTGTATTTCGACTTTGAATTTTACTTTTTGACCCAATGCAACCGGACTTTCGTAGCGACTGTTGGTCACCGGAATGTAATCATTCGCAGAAATGAAATCCACCCTGTCATCTGTCCAAACCAAATCACCGGTATTGCGCAATTCAAATTCAATCTCCACTCGCTCCCCCGGCTCGACCTGAAAAAATGTCTGCTTAGGTGATTTTATGATTTCAGCTTTGGCTTGTGGCTTGTTTACATTGAGTGTGAATTGCATGCCGTAATCAGGAAACCAACCCAATCTCGGTGCCTGCAAAGTGAATTTTTCAATAAATTCTCCGAACTTCTCCGGTGCTGTGAAGTCAATCTCAAAGTGAGCGTTTTTGCCTGGAGCAACACTCTCCTCGAACATCGGCGCCATGCGAGTTGGATCAAAAAACTGCTCGTTATCAGTTTTACGATTTTGGGAATTGTCCTCGGCAATGAATAAACTCCTGCGCCCCGGCTCCAAAGTAGAAAGACGCACTTCGGTTTCACCACGCTTGGACCAAGTGAAGTTAGATGTATTTTTGATTGCGAGATAAGCACGAGTCGTTTCCCCTGCCTGAAGCTGAGTTTTTGGCCATGTCGCCTTCACAAGACGATAATCAAAAGTCGGCTGAGCGACTCTGACCGGCACGGGAAATTGTTGTGCTGTGATATTTTCGCCATTTACCTGCAAGGAGAGATTCACCGTCTGAATACCGGACTTCGCACCGGCACGCACTGTCGTCATAAAAGTCCCCACCTCCCCCGGATCCACCTCCGGCTCGAGTAGTTCTGAAGCGGAAATCGTGGCATTGATTTCATTACTCGTATCGATCGGAATTAATTTCGTACCCGTACGCCACTTGGATTTACCCGTATTTTTGAGTTTAATCGCCACGGATTTTTCTTGGGTTGGGTTGATATCGAGATACGGCAACTTGCCCGAAATCACGAAGCTGTATTCCTTGTCGCTCGCCCAGTCTATCGAACCATTCATCACTGCCGAGCGAATCTGAGGAAGAAGTGCGTAAAGATGATCACCCGGACAAGCTGTCGCACCCACATCTCGATGCCCGATTACATTCGGCAAATCCATACCACGAAAACTCTCCACGCCGACCGGATTAATATCGTATTTACCTGTGAGGTAGGTGATAAGCTTAATCAACGAATCACGCACTGCGTCGGGCACGTCCATCTTGGTGTGATAATCCCCCATCACAGAAATTCCCACCGAGCCGGTATTTGCCAAATAAGCGTGCGCCCCGATCACCTTGTCACCTCCAGCACGCCCTTCATAAATATTTCCCTTTGTATCAATCACGAAATTGTAGCCGATATCCCCCCACCCTTTTGAAACGGTGTGATAATAATAAATACCACGCATTCCGGCCGCAGGATCATCGAGATTTGAGGTTCCGGCTGTGTGATGAACCACAATCTTGCGAATTTTATTTGGGTATTGGTACGGCCAAGTCAAATAATGCCCTTTGTCTTTGTTTACGACTTTATTTATTGCTAGCTCATCGGCGTAAGTTTGATAATATTCAACCTCGTCCTCAGCTATTTCTTCTTCCTCAGCCTCCTTGTCGGCATAACGCAAACTCTCGTCCGCCCCCCACTCCGCACGGGTGATGATGTCTATCCCGCTTCTTTCGAAATCCGCAAAATCCCAAGTCTGCGCCACCATTCTCGGTAAAATGCTGTTCGTTTCTTTTGGGGCAGTGTTTACGAAATTCAGCTCCAAGGTACCCGCCGCCTCCGCAAAAACCCGCAATTTATCGGTCGGATTAATCACAAAAAACTCACTCGGCTCCTCAGGATCCTCGGTGTGCAATCTTTTCCATGGATCAGCGTTCATATCCTCGGCGATATCTTCCAAATTATCATCGACCCAAACTTTGTAATTTGATTCCTCACCCGCCAAAACCCGCACAAAAAAAGTGTTGAATTCTTTGTCGGAATTAAAAGTGTATTCACCACTTTCCACCTCGACAATCTTGCTCCACGTGCTAGTTTCCGGCAATTCAAACGCTTCTGCTTTTTGCACATTTATCGGGGCAAACAAACTGCAGATCAGACTTAAAATCAAAAACTGAGATATTTTTTTCATAAAAACAGATAATTATTTACTCTAATAATTATCTATTTTCAGCACTTTTTTGCAAACAAATCACTTTTTTATCTCTTGCAAAATCACTTGCTCGACTTTCTGGTAACATTCTTGGATCGTTTCCTCGTCCTCGAACTGAACTTGATACGTACAATATTTCGCACCGGCAACTTCCTTTTCGAGAGAACGAAAACGCTCCTCGAGCTCGACATCTGAAATCGGCGCACGACTACGAATGCGCTTCTCCAAAACAGCACGAGATGGTGGCAAAAGAAAAATCGAAACCAAATGCTCCCCCGCAAAATCACGATTAAGATTGTGGACACCCTGAATATCAACCTCACGAATGAGATTACTTCCTCGCTCCAAATACGGGATCACGGATTCCTTGAGCACGCCGTAATAATTGTCGCCATGAACGTGCGCATACTCGATAAAATCCCCCGCTTCAATTCGACGCTCAAACTCAGATTTGGATAAAAAATGGTAATGCACGCCATTTTTTTCGGTCGGACGAGGAGCACGCGTGGTCGCCGTCACGGGAAAAATAAAGTCGGGATAATTCTCACGCAGAAGCGAAATAATCACGCTTTTGCCTACCCCTGACGGACCCACGATGAGAAAAAATTTACCTTTGAATTTATTTGACATTATCCTCTAAATATTTTATAATAATGTTAGTTCTTTTGACATAAGCAGAATAAAAAAACTAATCACAAAAAGCAAACTAGAGTTGAATTTTGGATTAAAATTTGTTATAATGTAATGACGGTTTTGAATCGTCACTAAGTTCTTTCATCTCCTCGCTATTCTTCTCAAATGTTGATTAGTGGGGAGTCATTAGCCTCAGAATTGGGATTAATGACTCTCTACTCTTCAACTCATGCTCGATCTTTCCGTCCGAGCGTGCAAAACAAAATACAAAAACAAAATTAAAAAACACACTTTCTGAGATCACATCAAAGAAGTACCAAAACAAAAACAAAAAGTGTGAGGTAAGACACACTCAAAAGTTCATTTTCTACCGGAGAACAGTAGAGGGAAGTCGTCAGGATTAAGTTACTTGTTCGTACCTTGCGCATAAAAGTGCTCAGGGTACGGATAAGTAACGAGTCGGAAAACGACCCGTTCACTTATTTGAGAGATTAGGTGAACACTGCGGGAGCGTCAGCGTGAGAACCCTACCATATTTGGGTCACATCTTCATGCGAGCGCTCCCGATTTTTTTTTACTCGGGCTGCTCGTTCTAAAATTTTAATTTTCTAGAATTGCCAAAGTTTCCTCGGCGGTTTTTTGCCAACTGAATTTTTGGGATTGGTTTTTGGTTTGCTTGCGTAGATTTTCGAGAACTTGCGGATTTTTAATTAAATCTTTAATCCCACGAGTGATCGAGGAGATTCTCTTCGGATCAACGGTAACACCTGCCTTGCCGGCCACCTCAGTCAGCGAACTGCCTCCGGAAACCAAACACGGCGTACCACACGCAACCGCCTCCACCACCGGCAAACCAAACCCCTCGAGCAG
>CAZJIT010000004.1:9726-15985 GCA_964546155.1 uncultured Candidatus Peribacteria bacterium | reverse complement strand
AACCTGGGAATGGCGGGATCAAAACCCGCTGCCTTACCGCTTGGCTACGCCCCAATGTGTAAACTTGAAGTAAAATATTTTATGCCTGTACTTCTCAGGCAACGGGTTACACCCGCTGACATCGGGTCGCTTTCGCCTTAGCGAGAAAAAAATATTTTCTCACACGGCGTGCTGCGGACTCGAGCTTGGAATTTCATTCCTGCGCTCTGAAGTCCTACGCACCAAGCTCCTCGCGATGAGTTCCTTACCGCTTGGCTACGCCCCAATACAACAGCTATTTTACAAAAAAAATATCAAAATGCAAGATAACTTGCATAGAAAATGTGTAAATGGTATTTTGGACGAGTAATTTAAGTATAAAAATATGAAATTTGATCACCCTATAATTTATATTTCGGATTGCAGAGATGAAAATACAAAAGGACGTTTGAGTACTCGAGTGGCGAGTTATTTTACGGGAAATGTGGCGTTCGTGGGAGCAAAAAATGAGTGTGAGGCGGCGATAAATTTGGTGGATATGATCGATGCGTATGATGGTGGGAAAGGGCTTGTGTTTGCGAATGTAGCGCCAAGAAGTGGCCGTGCAAAACGCTGGAAAAACGGTACACCTTTCGGGCATTTTAAGTTTGGGGAGTTGGATATTTTTACGACGATCGATGGGTGTGTTTTGAGTTTGTTACAAAAATTATCCGGAAAGAAAATCGAGGTTGATGTTTATGATATTCCGAATGTGGTCGGGGAAATGGGGCTGGACGAGGCGCTTCAGGAAAAAATAAAAAACACGCAATTTCGCAGTTTTGAGTATTTGCCGAGGCTGGCGAGGGAGATCATGGGTGGCAAAAAGCTGCCAAGTGAAAAGTATGCCGAGGTGCCTGAGATGCCAAATGCGACTTGCTGGGTGGATTCTTTCGGGAATATCAAGACTAGTTTGTTGCCGGAGGAGGTTGGTTTTGAGGTTGGCAAGGTGATTGATTTAAAATTTGGAGAGAGGGAGATCTCGCTCCCCTGCTACAATCGGCTCAAGGATATTCCAAATGATGAGGTGGGTCTGACGATCGGCAGCTCGGGTTTGGGTGAGAATAGGTTGCTGGAAATCATGCTGCAGGACATAAATGGCAGCGCCTCGGAAAAACTGGGAATAGTTAGCGGCGTAGAAATCTCTTTCTAGGACTTGAAATTATCTCTCAGAGCTGATAAATTAGCTCTACCATTTTTGTATTTTTAAGATTTAGCGATAAATATGAGTAATGTAAAGATTGAACCATTGTACGATAATGTGGTTATCAAAGCGGAAAAAGAAGATGCCAAAACTAGCTCGGGGATATTTATTCCGGATACGGCGCAGAAGGAAAAAAAACAGATCGGTAAGGTCGTGGCTGTGGGTCCCGGAAAATTTAATGATCATGGTGAGCGCATGCCGATGCACGTGCAAATCGCTGATCGTGTGATTTATGGGCAATACAGCGGTGATGATGTGGAGATAAATGGTGAAGATTATAAAATCATCAGTGAGGAGCGAATCCTCGGTATTTTGAAATAATGTAATTTAATTTTTAGGAAAATATGACAGCTAAGCAAATTAATTTCGGAGGGGGCGCACGTAAGAAAATGCTCGAAGGTGTGAGGAAACTCGCCGATACAGTGCGTGTGACTCTCGGTCCAAAGGGACGCAATGTCGTGCTTGATAAATCTTTTGGTGCGCCACTGATCACGAATGACGGTGTGACCATCGCCAAAGAAATCGAGCTGGAAGATAAATTTGAAAATATGGGTGCACAGCTCGTGAAGGAGGTGGCAACTCGTACAAATGATGTGGCGGGTGATGGGACAACCACGGCGACTGTTTTGGCGCATGCGATCATCTCGGAAGGAATGAATCACCTCAAGAGTGGGGCAAATGTGATTAGTCTGAAAAATGGAATTCTCAAGGCTACAAATATTATTGTGGAGGAGCTTGATCGTACGAAGCACGAAATCAAAACCAAGGAAGAAATCGCTCAGGTGGCGACTATTTCTGCACAGGATCCTGAGATCGGGCAGCTACTCGGCGAGCTCGAAGCGCAAATCAAGGACGGTGTGATCACTGTTGAGGAGGGACGTTCGATGGGTTTGAATAAGAAAACTGTAGAGGGAATGCAATTTGAAAATGGTTATCTGTCGCCTTATTTCATCACAGATGCGAACCGTATGGAGGCTGTACTCAATGACCCTGCGATTCTCGTAACTGATGAAAAGATTTCAAATTTGCAGACGATTTTGCCTCTTTTGGAGGGATTGGCGCAAACTGGTAAGAAGGAAATTTTGATTATTGCGGAGGATATCGACGGTGAAGCTCTTGCGACATTTGTACTCAATAAAATGCGTGGTGCATTTAATATTCTTGGGGTGAAGGCGCCGGGATTTGGGGAGCGTCGCAAGGGAATGCTCGAGGATATCGCTTGTCTGACTGGAGCGAAGTTTATTTCAAAAGAAATGGGTGAGAAGCTGGAAAATGCGACTGTGAATGACCTCGGTGGTGCACGTAAAGTGGTCGCGACCAAGGACAACACGACGATTGTTGATGGCAAGGGAATGCCTGAAATTATCAAAGAGCGCGTGGTGCAAATCGAGACGATGATTGCCGATGCGAAGAGTGATTTTGATAAAGAAAAACTAAGCGAGAGACGTGCGAAGCTCACCGGTGGCGTGGCGGTGATTGAGGTGGGAGCGACTACTGAAATCGAAATGAAGGAAAAGAAACTTCGTATCGAAGATGCGCTCAATGCAACTCGTGCTGCGGTAGATGAGGGTATTGTGGCAGGTGGTGGAACTGCGCTTTTGCAGGCGTCTAATATTTTGGATAAGATTATCACTGAAAGTACGAATCCGGACGAGCAGGTCGGCATGAATATCGTGAAGCAGGCTCTTCGTGCACCGGTGGCTCAGATTGCCGAGAATGCCGGTGAGAAAGGTGAGCGTGTGGTGACCAAGGTTTTGAGATCGGAGGCTGGTGTGGGTTACAATGCCGAAAGTGATCGCTATGAAAATATGATTGAGGCTGGGATTGTTGATCCGAAAAAAGTGACTCGTATCGCACTGCAAAATGCGGCCAGTATCGCAAGCATGATTTTGACAACTGAAGCACTGGTCACTGACGCGAAAATTGATAAATCTGAAATCTCGATGGGTGGTGGTATGCCGATGGGCATGGGCATGTAATTCGAAAAATAAAAATCCCACCTCGCAAGAAGTGGGATTTTTTACTAAGTTTTTTCTAAATGGATTTTGGGGAGAGTAAGCTTTTTTTCTACGAGCAAGCACTGTAATTCGTGCTTGAGGCAGACGACCCTGCCCGACCTGTAACCGATTTTGCAGGCTTTTTCTCCGCAATTATCAAATTCGCAAATATCCCCGTCTTTCAATACAATGTTATTTTCGTGTCTGGCAATAAGTTCTTGATCAAATTTACTTCTGCTTTTTTTGGGGGGTTTGTTTTTACCTCCGTTGATAAAATGCCTGATAAAATCTGACAAATCGCATTCTTCGGCTTTCTTTTCGGATTCGTCATAAGCTAAATAAGTCACGGGGGATTTTTCTTCCGGCCAAAGAAACTGAAACATTAAATCACCAATAATGGCTACGATCCTACCTCCGGACACGACCGCTTTTGAGAGGGCGACGTCTATTATTTTGTAGCATTTGATTTTGCGGATTTCATCAAGGTGAAAATTGCATATGTTCATGGAGGAGGCTATTCGCTCGCAACGTTTTATGCTACAGATTTTCCTCCCCTCTCTGCTCGCTGTTAATTCTTTGCTTTCATGTTTTGCGGAGTTGAGATGTTTAGTGTAGCAAAAATGACAAAATCCTTGTCTGTACGTTGGCAGATTGCACCCTTCGGTTTTGCAAACATCGCCGTGTGTGAGGCAGTTTTTGACGTAACACTCCACACAAAATCCAGCTACTTGCGAGCGATTTCTGCAAC
Organism: uncultured Candidatus Peribacteria bacterium; assembly: GCA_964546155.1. Lineage (GTDB taxonomy): Bacteria > Patescibacteriota > Gracilibacteria > CAZJIT01 > CAZJIT01 > CAZJIT01. The sequence goes on along the minus strand of CAZJIT010000004.1, from coordinate 12,021 downwards.
CTTTTGTGGCACATTTTTTTGAGTTTTTGATGTACTTTTTTTCTAAACATTTTTCGCAAAGACCCTCCGCAAATACCGCTCCTGTACAATTTTTTGTGGCGCAAATGGCATTGTTGCCCGAGGTAAAAATTTGGTTGTAATGCTCGAAGCAATAACCTTTGGAATAAACTGAATGTTTGCAACCGGAAAATTTACACTCCTCACTTTTTTTGCGTTTTTTGTGGACGGGCTTACCCATGTCACAACCTTTACGCAAGCGTTGGTAGTGCGCACTGCAATAACCCATGGAAAACGCTTCGTTTTTACATTTTGGATATTTGCATTTCTCCTTTTTCTCATTTTTTTCATTGCCCATTTCACCCGTTCCTCCTTTCGATTTTATATTTGCAATATTTTACTTCCCTTTTGTATTTTCAAAGAATAAACTTGGTAAAATCACAACAAGTGATTTTTGATTTTAGCACTGACGAAAAACGCACGCAAGAAAAAACCCGCCTAAGTGAGGGCGGGTTGATTTTTTGGAATTAATTTTCGATGATTTTGATGTGCGCCTCGGCAACCTGATCGGCTGGCATCGGGCTCGGTGCACCAAACATCATATCTTCCGCACGTTGATTCTTTGGGAAAGCGATCACTTCACGGATATTCGGCTCGTTGGCGAAAAGCATGACGAGGCGGTCGATACCCCAAGCCAAACCGCCGTGTGGAGGTGCACCGTACTCGAATGCACGAAGCAGGTGTCCGAATTTCATTTCAGTGGATTCTGGAGTGAGCTTCATGAGTTCGAAAATTTTGTTTTGGAGATCACGCTCGTGAATACGAAGTGAACCACCTCCAAGCTCGTTACCATTAAGCACCAAATCATAAGCGATGCTGCGTGCCTTGGCTGGGTCGGTGTCTAGCAGGGCAATATCCTCGCTGTTTGGACGAGTGAATGGGTGGTGTTGTGCGGCGAGATTGCCTTTTTCATCAACCTCGAACATCGGGAAATCAACCACCCAAGCGAAAGAAAATAGATTTTCGTCAATCATCTCGAGGCGCTTCGCACAGTCAAGACGAACTGCTCCGAGAGCTTCGCAGGCTGTTTTCCACTTGTCTGCACCGAAGAAAATAATGTCGCCGTCCTGAGCACCGGTGCGCTCGATAATGGCTTGGCGTTCTTCATCGGAAGTGTTGTTGATCACGGGACCGCCAGCTTCGGGCATGAGCTGAATGTAGGCAAGACCCTTCGCACCCTGAATCTGAGCAGTCTTAGTTAATTCCTCGATTTCTTTGCGAGTAAACTTCGCACCACCTTTAACGGCGATCGCTTTCACGACTCCCCCGTTGCTATTTGCCACGGATTTGAAAACGCTGAAACCGGATTCTTTGACCAAATCTGTCACGTCTGTGATCGGCATCTCGAAACGCAAATCCGGCTTGTCTGAACCGTAGGAATTCATCGCCTCGTCGTAAGTCAGGCGACGGAATGGTTTGCTTTGAATATTTTTCTCAAGAGCAAAGCGCTCGGTCAGCTGAATTGCCAGTTTTTCATTGAGCTGAATGATGTCCTCCTGCTCCACGAAACTCATCTCGAGGTCGAGCTGAGTAAACTCCGGCTGGCGATCACCACGCTGGTCTTCGTCACGGAAACAACGTGCGATTTGGAAATATTTATCGACGCCGGAAACCATGAGGAGCTGTTTCATCTGCTGAGGAGATTGTGGGAGAACGTAAAAATTCCCCGGGTGAAGACGCGCCGGAACAAGAAACTCACGGCTCCCCTCCGGTGTTCCTTTGACGAGCATCGGAGTTTCGATTTCGAGGAAGTTTTCTTTGTCAAAATAATTGCGAATGAAGGTGATCATGTCATGGCGGAGCTTGAGATTGCGGGCGAGGCGCTCACGACGTAAATCGAGGTAGCGGTAGGTTAGACGAACCTCTTCGTTTTCACCGTGCTCGGTTTCGATCTCGAATGGTGGAGTCTTGGCTTCGTTTAGGATTTTTAGCTCGGAAATGATGACCTCGATTTCACCGGTTTTCATGCCTGGATTGGCTTGACCATCGGGACGAGCGATCACCTCACCGGTCGCTTGGAGCACCCACTCCGGACGGATTGATTCGGCTAATTTGTGTGCTTCGGCATTGTGTGATGGGTCGAATTTGATTTGAGTGAGGCCGTAGCGATCACGTAAATCCACAAAAATCAAATCACCGTGATCACGGCGACGATGAACCCAACCGGTCAGCGTAATGGTCTGTCCAACCTCGGCTTTGGAGAGTTGGCCACAGGTATGTGTGCGAAGCATTTTATTT
>CAZJIT010000004.1:0-9716 GCA_964546155.1 uncultured Candidatus Peribacteria bacterium | reverse complement strand
TTTTAGACGAGGTGATTTTAGCAGAAAAATGTGAATTAGCAAACCAAAAGCACCTTGATAATCCGGAAAAATTTGGGCAAACTGTGTGCGTAAAAAAATAAAAGTTATGGGAATTTTTTCATTTGGTAAAAAGACAAAACAGCCTGAAAGTGTGCCGACTTTGGCATTGGACATTGGGACAGAATTTGCGAAGGCTTTGGTTTGTCAATTTTTTCCGAAGGAGGGGAAAATCCTCGTGGCGGGAAGTGGTAAGCAAAGACAGCAGATGGGCGACATGCAATCTGGGGGGATTTTAGATATTGCGAGTGTAATCAATAACTGTGAGGAGGCGATCGCCGAGGCGGAGAAGGAAGCGGGTTTTCGTCCGGAGCAGATGGTGATGGGAATCGGTGGAGAGATGATCAAAGGTAAATCAACAATTGTAAATTATGTGAGGGAGAGCTCGGAGCGGAAGATTGATTTGGCGGAACTGAAAAATATCGTGCATCAGGTGCAGTGGCAGGCTTTTGATCAGATCAGAAAGGAACTGGCGATAGAAACGGGGCACGAGGAAATCGAGGTGAAGCTCGTGAATGCGGTGATTACAAAAGTGGAAATCGACGGGCAGGTGGTGGTGAATCCGATTGGTTTTCAGGGGAAGAAGATGAGGCTGCAGGTTTTTAATGCGTTTGCGCCTTTGACTCATTTCGGGGCGATGCAGACTGTGGCGAGTGAATTGCAACGTGATTTGCTTTCGATCGTGGCTCAGCCGTACGCACTTTCTCGGGCTTTGACGAGTGAGGACGGAGGGAGTTTGAGTGCGATTTTTGTGGATATCGGCGGGGGGACGACGGACATCGCTGTGGTGGAAAATGGCTCCGTGGTGGGTATGAAAGTTTTTGGTTTGGGTGGGCGGACATTTACCAAGAGGCTGAGCAATAGTTTAAATATTTCTTTTCGTGAGGCGGAAAAGATCAAAATGGCGTATGCTGAAAACAGGCTCGATAAACACTCACGGGAAATTGTGGCGGAGGCATTTGCGGTGGACGCTGAGGTCTGGCTCGCCGGCATGGAAATTGCGTTGCAGGAATTTGAGGATATTGAGATGCTCCCCTCTCGGATTTTGCTCTGCGGAGGTGGAAGCAAATTGCCGGAGATCAAGAAAAGTCTGGAGGGAAAAAAGTGGGTGAAGGAGGTGAAATTTGCGAAGATGCCGAGGGTGCAATATCTCGAGCCGAGTGAGCTGATCAGCATCGAGGACGGCACAAAAAAACTGAAGGGGGTGGAGTACATCACTCCTCTGGCACTGGCGAATCTGAGCTCGGAATTTGCGGGAGAGGAGCCGATCTTGCAAAAAATTATTAAAAATATGAGTAATTTATTTCACAGCTGATGCCAAATAAAAAATCCGCCAAATCCGAGAAAATTGAGCAAAAGAAAATCTCTGCCAAGGAGATTGTTTATGCTGAGATCGATGACGAAATAACCACACTGGTGGACCGGATCAGGCGTGCGGGTACGGGTGAGGTTTATCTCGTGGTGCCGCAACGGGCTGTGATTTTTCAGAGTGTGGTCAATCTCAGAATCCTGCAAAAAATGGCGGGTGAGCTCGGCAAGCAGATCTATGTGGTAACGACAGATCGACGTGGGCGTAAGCTCGTGGAGGAGGTTGGATTGAATATTGTGGAGAAGCTCGAGGGTGTGGATTATGCGCCGAGAAATATCGAACCGAGTATCGCCGTCACTCCTCTGAATAAAAAACCTCTGGAAAATAAGGAGAAGAAGGTGCAGAAGATTTCGATTGCGAAGATAATCGAGAAGGAGCGCAGTGATGAGGACAAATCTCGACTCAAGGAAAAAATCCAAAGTGGTAAAAAGATTCTCGAGAATGCAAAAGATGAAATCAATCTGGCTACGCCGAATAAAAAAATGTTGTTTGGGTTTTTGGCGGGGGCGGTGGCGTTGTTTGTCGGGGTGATGTACATTGCTCTGCCGTCGGCGACGGTTTGGGTGGAGCCGAACAGCAACGTGATCGAGAAAACGGTGAATGTGATTTTCGCAGATGCGGAGATGAACACGGCTGAGATTACTGCGCAGACTGGCAAACTGGTGGCGACTTATCCCGTGGAAACAACATTCGAAAAGACGCTGAGCTACACTGCGACTGAAAAAATATTTACCGGAAGTCGTGCGGAGGGGTGGATTAATATTTACAATGAAACGGCACAGCCTTGGTTGTTGATCGGGAGTACACGTTTTCAGACTGAGGAAGGAATAATATTTCGCATACAAGGCGGAGTCACGGTGCCGGGAAGCACGACCGATGAGGGGGGAAACATTATTCCCGGGAAGATAACTGCAAAAGTACGAGCTGATGAAACTGATGCGTATAACGATGTGATTGGTGATCGGGGAAATATCGCCAAGGATACGAATCTCGTCGTGCCGGGATTGTCTCAGTACAATCAGCAGTTTGTTTATGGAAAGAGTGTGGAGGATTTTGCGGGTGGTGTGACGGATTATTATACGATTATTTCAGAGAGCGATCTCAAGTCTGCGGAAAGTCGCACGGTGGCTCATTTGGAAAATGTGGGAATCAGTGAGTTGGACAAATTTATCGAGGCGCATAACGAAACTTCTCAGCAGAAATGGGCGTTGTTTAATGATTCGAAAAGTTTTGAAACGGAGGTGTTGGAAATCGATGTGCCGAATCATTTACAGGATACGCAGGCGAAGGAGTTTGAGGTTACGGCGAAGGTGCGAGTGCGAGGTGTGGCTTACGATCGTGGCATGCTGTTGAGTATTTTGCAGAGGGAACTCCAGAGTGCGGTTCACCCTGATAAGCAGCTTATTTCGATAAATACCGAGGGGGCGACTTTGAAAATATTGGCGGATACGAGAAATGAAAATAGCGGAAAAATCACGGTGGTGTGTGTGATTGAGGGAATTGAGCGCTGGAATTTGGATATTACGACTGAGGCCGGCAGCAGGCTCGTGGAAAAAATTCGTACGAGAATCGTGAATAACACCAAACTCGATGCAGAGAATTATGTGCGCAATCTGCGTGAGGTGCGCAATGCTGATGTGAGCGTCTGGCCGTTTTGGAATAAGAACCTGCCGAGTGTAATCAGTAGCATCGAGGTAAAAATCAAAGAATAGTTGCGATTCCTGAGGGATTTGTTAAGATGAATGCAGAAAAATTCTTCATTCTGAAATATGAAACTCAGCCAACTTCCAAAAACAACTCTCAAAGAAACTCCACGTGAAGCGAAAACTGCGAGCCATCAATTGCTTTTGCGCGCGGGTATGATTCGCCAAGTCGGCGCAGGGCTTTTTGCTTATCTGCCGTTTTTTTATCGCACAGTGCGCAAGGTAGAAAACATCGTCCGAAGCGAAATGGACAAAGCCAGCGCATGCGAATTAAAATTACCGATTTTGCAACCGAAGGAATTGTGGGAAGAAAGCGGGCGCTGGAAGCGCTACACCGAGATCGACGGGATTATGTATCACCTGACCGGACGTCGGGAAAACGAGCTTTGTTTGGCTCCGACGGCAGAGGAAGTGGTGGTGGATACTGCCCGCGGAATGATCAATAGCTACAAGGATTTGCCGGTAAATTTTTATCAAATTGCAGAGAAATTCCGAGATGAAATCCGTCCGAGATTTGGGTTGATGCGGGGAAGCGAATTTACGATGAAGGATGGGTATAGTTTTGATATTGATGAGGAAAAAATGTCCGAAACATACGAAAAAATGCGCGTGGCTTATAACGAGATTTTCAAGAAATGTGGGCTTAAGTTCAAAATGGTACAAGCGGATAGCGGAGCGATTGGCGGAAGTGGCAGCGCCGAGTTTATGGTGTTGGCGGACGAGGGTGAAGACACAATTCTAAGTTGCGATACTTGTGATTATGCCGCCAATGTAGAAAAAGCGACTACCCTACTCGACACGCCGAAATCTGAAGAGGAAATGCAGGAAATGAAAACAATCGACACACCGGATACAAAAACCATGGACAAGCTGGAAAAGCTCACTGGTAAACCAAAATCACAAGGAATGAAGTCGGTGCTTTATATGGTGGACAGCTGGCCGGTGGCGGTGTTTATCCGCGGCGATCTCGACGTAAACGAAACCAAGTTCGCGAATTTGTTTAGTGGCGATGAGTTCATCAGACCCATGACCGAGCAGGAAATCGAGGATCTGACCGGAGCAAAACCTGGGTCGGTTGGCCCGTACAAATTGAACGAAAAAATCAAAGTTTATTTTGATAAAACAACCAAAAACTTGGTGAATTTTATGGTGGGGGCGAATGCGACCGGCAAGCATTTGGACAATGTAAACTGGGAACGTGATGTGAAAATGCCGGACGAATTTCATGATCTACGCACTGTGAAAAAGGGAGATCAATGCCCATTTTGTAACGGTAAACTCGAGGAGTTCCGTGGGATTGAGGTTGGGCATATTTTCAAATTGGGAACGAAGTATAGCGAGGCGATGAAATGTACTTATAAAAATGAAAAGGGCGAGGAGATTCCTTGTCAAATGGGGTGTTATGGGATCGGGATTACTAGATTGGCACAGTCAGCAGTGGAGCAAAATCATGATGAAAATGGGATTGTTTGGCCGGAAGAAATCGCACCGTTTAAAGTGCATTTGGTTGCGCTCAAGAACGATGATCCGGAAGTAAAAAAATACGCCGATGAGCTTTATGCTGAGTTAGAAAAAATAGGAATTGATGTTTTGTATGATGACACTGCGCGCATGCCAGGAGAGAAATTTGCCGAGGCGGATTTGATCGGCTGTCCGGTGCGTCTGACGGTCAGTCCACGTAATCTCGCTGAGAATAAAATCGAGTGGAAAATGCGTAACGAGTCAGAAAATCAGCTTCTTGATCGGGAAACTGTATTAGCCCGGCTCGGCAAATAAGAACACATTTTTTAGCTTTGTACAGGGAAAATAATTGACTGGTGGAGGGAGATATTGTAACATGCTACCCTGTCTTTAGTTCAGGAAAATAATTGAAATTTTGGATTGGAATTTGGGGAAGGAATTATTTGATTAAGGGAGGAAGTGCAATGAAGACTAGAGTTTTATTTGCGCTTTCCGAGAATGAAACTAACAACATGTATCTTGAACTTTGCCAGATTAAGCTGGGTGTAGAAAGTTCTGATTTTAGTTGTAGTGTCGCTCGGAGTGCGGAAGAAGTCCTCCAGAGCATTTCCTCAGATAACTACCCTCAAGTGGTTATTTTGGATTTTGCTTTGGAAAATGGGGAGTATGAAAATTGCCGGAAAATAAAGGAGGAAATGGAAAAGAGGTCACCTATTGTTAAGCCTTATTTGATTTTGTTGAGTATGTTGAATGACGAAGGAGGGCGGCAAGAAAGAAAATATTATGGTAAACAGAATGGTGCGAATTTTGTTGTGGAAGGTGTAATGGACGGTGTTGATATTTTGGTTGATCCTTTGAGTTGTTTTATTTCGGAATCGCAGGCTCAGTATGAGTTGTTTTATGCGAATCAGAAAAATGCGGAGCTGACTCTTGCGGTGATGAAACAAAAAAAGGAATTGGAAGAGCAAAACAGGAAGTTGGAATTGTTGAGTGTGCAGGATCCTCTGACCGGAGCTTGGAATCGCAGATATTTGTCTGAGAATTTCGGTGCTTTTGCGGCGGATTGTCGGCGCAATAAAAAGCAAATGGCAATGCTGGCTTTTGATATCGACTATTTCAAGAGTATTAATGATAATTATGGTCACCCTACCGGCGATAAGGTTTTGAGGCATTTTCATGAATTGATTAGGCAAAATATTCGTGAAAATGACATCTGGGCTCGTACCGGTGGCGAAGAGTTTACGCTTTTGTGTAGCGTGAATGACAACAACGATGCTGTTGGTTTGGCTCAAAAATTGTGTCAAATTGTGGCAAATAATCCCCTTTGTTTAGATGAAGTGATTTATGAGAGCAGTGTGAATTGCGGAAAAGTTGAAAAAGTGGAAAAAATAGATTTCACTGTTTCGATTGGGCAAATCATTGTGAAGGAGGGAGAAAATTCATCAGATGCGATGAGTCGTGTGGACGAATTGCTCTACGAAGCCAAAGAAAATGGCCGAAACAGAGCAGTGAGTGAAGACCACAAGAGTGAAGATGAAAGGCTTCGTGAGAGAGCTAAAAAAGCTGTACTGGAAGTCACAGGCAAGCGTATTGCCGTGGATTTTCGTGTGGCGTAATCCGATCCAAAAAAATCCCTGTCCTAGCGGGCGGGGATTTTTCTTGTTTGTTATTTTTGGAATTGGCTGAGGAAGCGCTGGTCATTCTCGTAAAAATAGCGAATATCCGGAATCTGATGACGAATCATGAGCATGCGCTCGATACCCGCACCAAAAGCGAGTCCGGTGTATTTTTCGGAATCGTAACCCATGTGCTTGAGGACGTTGGGGTGAACCATACCGCAACCGAGCATCTCAATCCAGCCGACATTCTTGCAAACACGACAACCCTTGCCGTTACACATCGTACAGGTGGCATCTACCTCCATGCCCGGCTCGACAAAAGGAAAGTAAGAGGTGCGAAAGCGAAACTTAGTGTCTTTGCCGAGGAGCTGACGGAAAGCCTCTGCGACCACGCCACGCAGATGTGCAAAAGAAATATTTTCGTCAATGATAAGACCCTCGAACTGATGAAAAATCGGTGAGTGGGTGGCGTCGAGCTCGTCCTTGCGGAAACATTTGCCAGGGGCGACGATGCGCACCGGCGGCTGATGCTCCTCGCACCAACGAATCTGCATGGCAGAAGTCTGAGTGCGGAGAAGATTTTGCGGGAAATTACGGAGAAAAAAAGTGTCTTGCCCGTCACGTGCAGGGTGGTCAGCGGGAATGTTGAGGGCGGTGAAATTGTGAAAGTCGTCCTCGAGCTCTGGCCCGTCGGCGATCTCAAATCCAAGTGCAGTGAAAACCTCACGAATCTCCTGCAAGAAAGCGGAAATCGGGTGGATTCTCCCCCGCTCCGGTCTGAGTCCGGTCTGAGTCGGATCCTGCCATTCGGTCTGTGCTAGGGCGTCGAGTTTGGCGTTTTCGAGCTGAGTTTTTTTGTTTTGGATTTCGAGGACGAGGCGCTGTTTGACTTCGTTACCGAGCTGCCCCATTTCCTTTTTTTCGTCAGGGGTGAGGTCTTTGAGTTGCTTGAGAATTTCTGTGAGAGGACCTTTGCGGCCGAGATAGCGTATCTCGACATCACGCAATGAATCCAAATCGGCAGCGGACTGAATGTCTGCCAAGCCGTTTGTGAGAAGTTGATTTAGTTCGTTTTTCATAAATTTATTATATTACCAGCGACGACTACGTGCAATGAAGTAAAATTCGAGGAGAATGAGTATGACAATAAGCAGGGCGCTATCCCACCAAGTGAGGACTCGCATGGATTGAAAAGCGAGAAGACAAGACGCCAAAACTGAAAGGAGAATTCCCTGTCTGAGAGCGAGATTGAGGTGGACGAAATAGGTTTCGTGGCGGTACATGTAAAGGCGAATGAGATACCCCAAAAGAATGAACAAGCTCGCCGCACCGAAGAAGAAGGTAAGGTAAAACAAAATCAGTGCCATGTAGCCGGTATCGAACGGGTTGAGGCGCTGAAGGACGAAATAAAATCCCACCCATGCCAAAATTCCAGAGAAAATCACGCAGGCGAGGAATTTTTTGTGAGAGGGGTGTTGCATTTATTCGACAATGAGGGAAATAGAAGGAGTGAACTGAATGGTGCCGTCAGCGAGTGTGACCTTGATGAAAGTCTGATAATCGCCGAGAGCCGGATCGAGCCAAGTTAATGTGAATTGTCCGCTGTCAGGGATATTGGAAATGCTGGCGAGGGTGATCTGGTAGCGTTTGCTGCCCACTGCTTCGAAGGCACGCTTGCCTACGATTTCGGCGGATTTGATGTCGAGAGCTGGATTGAGGAGAATGGAAAACTGCGCCTCCGCTCCGGTCGGCAAATGTGTATCGTCGCTTGGGGAAAGGAAAACTGCCGGCACATCTCCGTATTTCCATTCGTAATTTTTCTGAGAAGATGGCTCGCTGATTTTGAAATTGAGAGTTGCTTCAGCGGAATTATCGTGAAGGTCAAAGGCACGAGCGGTGATTTGGTAAATCGCCGGACGATAAGTCAGCGGGAAAGTGAGGTTGTACGGAGAGGAACTAACAGTATCGATGAGCTGTGTGCCGATGTAAAACTCCACACGAGAAATGTCGGACTGGGTGTCGTACGCCTGAGTTTGAATCGTGAGAGTGGTGTTTTGCTTCGCAGATGAGTCGGCCTCCGGACTGATAATCTCGATGATCGGATCGGTGGTGTCCTGACCCACGCTGACCTGCACCTCGGCAGAGGATTTGGAGAGGAATGGATCGTAAACAACTGCACGGATAGTGTGACTGGAAGCGAATTCTGCGGGGATAGTGAGCTTGCCCTTGTAAGGATAAGTGCGGGTAGTTTGGATTTTCTCACCATCGAGATAGTACTCGACACGATCCACGCCGTAAGTTGAATTTATAGAAACATTTACCCCGACTGTGCCGCTACTGACGACGCTCTCGCCACGTGGAGAAATGATGCTGATCTCGGGTGCCTCACCGGAATATTCGCTGTACTTACCACTGCAAAGAGAGGTGTGCTCGGTCGGTGGAGTCGGCAAATCTGATTTTTTAAGCCACTCTTGCACGCCTTTTTCCCAATTCGGGAAGTCGGGGCGAAGTGAATGCAAAGTGTAAAATGTGCGGTATTCGAGAGCTGACTCGGTGCAATCCTCGGTCGGCAAAAGTCCGGTCGCACGATCTACCTTGATAGAAACGACGCTGTCGTCTGTTTCGGCGGGAATCGCAAAACTGGCAAACATTTCGCTCTTGCGATGCTCCTCCGGAGTGTCCTCGGTAGCGACTTTGCCTGATAAATCTGAAATCGTAATCCAAGAAAGTCCTTGCGGTTTGTCAAAATCGTGTGGGATATTTTCTTTGGTCGCATAAATCATAAAGTCACGCCAAATCGGAGCAACTGTCGTCGCACCGGTAGCGGAATAACTAAGTGCGGAACCGTCGGTGTTACCTCCCCAGACGCCAGTCACGATGTCAGGAGTGAAGCCCATGAGCCAAGTGTCGGAAGGTACATTTTCATTCCATTGATCTTTTTTGTTTGAGGTACCTGTCTTCCAGCCAGCGATCTGCCCCGGAATACGAAGTGCACTCGACCAGTCCGGACGATTGCCGGTATCAGAGAGAATATTGACAACCTCGTAAGCGACCTGTGGATCGAGCACCTCCTCACCCTCGGGTTGTTCGTATTCCTCGATGATGTTGCCCTCGTTGTCCATGACTTTGAGGATCGGAGTGAGAGGAATTTTCTTGCCACCATTCACAAAAACTGAGTAACCCTGCACGTGCTCGAGCATCGTAATCTCCCCCGCTCCGAGTGCGAGCGAAGGTCCGAAATCACTGCGACGATCGTCGAGTGAGGTGATACCCATGCGATAAACCATGTCGAGAATATTTTCTACACCGGCAAGCACGGCAATTTTCACAGCTGGAATGTTGAGGGAGTAATTCAAAGCGTGACGAGCGGTAACCGGACCAGACCAAGTGCCGTCGTAATTTTCTGGTTTGTAAGCTCCTCCAAAATCTGTTTCGACATCGTAAAAAACCGTACCCGTGCCGTAACCCGCCAAAAATCCGGCGGCGTAGGCGTAGGGTTTGAAGGAA
>CAZJIT010000003.1:0-17312 GCA_964546155.1 uncultured Candidatus Peribacteria bacterium | reverse complement strand
ATTGCTTGCGTTTGCGTTCGGTGCGATAACCCTCACGTTTGAGAGCGGCCTCACGGATTTGCCACTTGCGTGGTTCTTTCTTGAAATTTTGATCAAATCTGGCTGCACGACTGAAACGTTGAGTGAGTTTTTTCCAGCGATTTACGACTTTTTCAGAAGATTCGCCTTGTTTACGATTTGCGAAAAATACCATGTGACTCCTTTCTAATTTTTAATTTTAAGTGCGGTCAGTTTAGGATTTTTTATTCAGGAAGTCAAGCGATTTGCCGATAAATCTCGTTTTCTTCCGAGATTTTGATTTGATAAATATTCTTGGAATTTATCCCGAGAGCTTTGGTGCGTTTGAGAATATTTTGGCGAACTGTTGCGTTTTTCTCCCCGATGCCGCCGGCGAGAATGAGCGCATCAATTCCGCCGAGGAGTGCGATTCCCGCACCGATTTCCCGAATTATTTTATGCAAAAATATTTCATAAGCGAGAGAATATTTCCGATTTTTGGCTTTCTGATCAATAATTTTCTTGATGTCAGTTGTGCTCGTCATGCCGAGGAAGCCCGATTTGTGGTTCAGGATTTCGAGGAGTTTTTGGGGTGTGAGTTTGTATTCCTCCACCAAATATTCGAAAAGTCCCGCCTCCAGACTGCCTGAGCGCTTGACCATCATGATGCCCTCGAGTGGGGTAAAACCCATGGTTGTTTCAATGGATTTGCCATTCTGGACAGTCGTAATACTGCACCCACCCCCGAGATGACAATAAATTATTTTCTTCGGCAATTTCTTGAGTTTAGCTTTGAGCTGGGTCAAGGCAGACTGACACGCCGTCCCATGAAACCCATATTTGCGCACTTTGAACTTGGCGGGAATCGGGTAAGTATAAACCTCCGGTGCCAATGTCGCATGAAAAGCTGTATCAAACACGCCCCAGATTTCTTGCTTGGGATTGAGTTTGAGAATCTGCTGAATGATATCTAGGGCAGGGGGATTGTGCAGTGGGGCAAGGTGTGAAATTTTCTCGAGTTTTTTCAGGACGGTCGGGGTGAGTTTTGTCGGCTCAGTAAAAACTCCTCCGCCGTGCACGATTCGCACACCGATTTTGCGGATTTCTGCGAGCTGGATTTTATTTTGCTTGAGAAATTTTTGCAGAGGATTTTTGCTCTCGATCAGCTCCGAGATTTTTTCCTTTCCATCTTCGAATAATTTGAATTTGACGTTTACAGAGCCGGGATTGATGACGATTATTTTCATGATTTAGTTTTTGCGACGATGATTTTTGGGCGACTCTTTTCTGCCGAAGGCTGATTTTTAAATTGTCGCCATTACACGCACCATTTCCACTCGCTTATTTCGAGTGGGTCGTTGCCATTATCCAAAATATAGCTCTTGTGTTCAAGGATTTTCTTCACGATGGTCTTCTGCGCAATTTCGGCGTCGGACTCACTGGTCGCTTGGTTCTCGACCGAGCGGGTGATGATTGCCTTGGCGATGTGATAACGTGAAGTTTGGTTGCGGATTTCCATGTCGAATGGAGTTGTTGTTGAGCCATTTTCCTCGTAGCCGTGGACGCTGACACGACCCGCTCCCGAATAATCAAACAGCAATTTTTTGATCGTGGCAGGATACCCGTGGAAATTGAAAATCACAGGTTTGTCCGAAGTGAAAAATCGATCCAAAAATGCCGAATCGTGCGGATTATTCGTATCGCCTACGCCGAGTGCGGTCAGCTCGCTCACGCAGACAAACCTAATCTTGAGGTGGGGGAGGAGTTGCTTCGCGATTTGAATTCCGGCGAGAGATTCTTCGGTCACATAATCTCCACTCGCGACGACCACGACGTCTGGATTTTCATCACTCGCGAAATCCCAAGTCATAATGCCGGATTTCACTTGGCGGTGCGCCTCGGTTGGAGTGAGCCAAATTGGGAGTTCTTTTTTCCCGGCGATGACGATGTTGAGTTGATTTTGCGATTCGTTAATCTCGCGCATGGTTTCCAGCGCACAATTCGCATCAGGTGGCAGATAAGCTGAGATTATTTGTCCGTCTTTTTCGAGCATCGAGCTAATGAATGACGGGTTTTGGTGTGAAAATCCATTGTGGTCTTGACGCTCGAGCAGGGAAGTCAGGAGAATATTCAGCGCCGGCAGAGGCTTGCGGAATTTCACTTCCTCACTCGCCTTGATAAACTTGCAATACTGATCTGCCATACTCGCTACCACCTGACAAAACGCTTCGTAACTGGTGAAGGCGCCGTGTCGGCCGGTAACGGTGTATCCGTGCAAAAGTCCAAACATGCTGTGTTCGGATAGCATTTCCATGACGCGTCCGGTCTGCGCCAAGTCCTCGTCCCAGCTCTCGATCGGCCATTGCCAACTGCGAGTCGTCGCCTCGAAAACACTCTGAAGTTGGTTGGAGTAGGTTTCGTCAGGAGAAAAAAGTCTATAATTTTTCGGATTCTTTTTTATGATTTCTCGCATGTACTCGCCGATTTTGTGCATCGGGGAAGTTTTAATTTGTCCACGTTTGCGTCCGGTTTTGGTCACGAAATCCTTCACGTGCGGGAGCTTGAGATGCTTGACTATTTCCGCGCCGTAAGCCAATTTCTGATCGCCAAGTCGGAGTCGGTTTTGTGGCAGGATTTTTTTGATGTCGGCGTCGAGTTTGAGTTTGCCATTTTTCACTTCGAATAATTCCTCGATTTTGTACGAACGAAGCCAGCTCTCGAGCATTTTGAGGTGCTTGGAATTATTTTGCACATCACCCAAAATCACCTGATGCGACTTACAATTTCCCTCGAGTTTGGTCAGGCCGTCGTACTGCACGCCTGTCCAGCCCTTGTGCGTTCGCAAAATAATCACGGGGAATTTCGGCCGAACAACTTTCTGTCCTTTGCGAGATTTGGTTTGGATTTGACGGATTTTCTTCACCGCCTTGTCCATGGTTTTCGCCATCTCGCCAAATATTTCGCATTTATCCTGATCCACTATCATGGGCTCGTAGCCATATCCCTCAAATAATTTCGTGAGCTCAGCGTCGGTCATACGCCCGTACATCGTTGGCCCGGAAATCTTATACCCATTGAGATGAACAATCGGCAAGACCGCGCCATTTTCCTTGGCTCCGACGAGTTTGTTTAGGTGCCAAGCAGTTGCGAGAGGACCCGTTTCGGATTCACCATCGCCAACTAAGCAAACCGTAATCAGCTCGGGATTATCCAACACCGAACCATAGCTAACCGAGAGCGAATAGCCCAACTCACCACCCTCGAGGATTGTTCCCGGAGCGGCGGGATTGGCGTGACTTGGGTAGCCGTACGGCGCCGAGAAATTCCCGCAAATCTCCGTGATTCCCGCGGTGTTATACGGAATTTTCTTCGGGTAATATTTGCTCAGAGTTCCCTCGATGAAGAGATTGGACTGAATCGCCGGGAAACCATGCCCCGGACCAACCACATACAGAAAAGGCGCTTTGGTCTTGGTGATGAGGCGATTAACCTGTGCATAAACAAAACTAATCCCTGGGCAAGTGCCCCAGTGTCCGAGTAGGCGTGGCTTGATGTTTTCAGGAGTGAGCGGGGAGTCGAGGAGGATATTGTCCCGGAGATAAATCTGCGCAACCGAAAGATAATTCGCAAGACGATGCAGTTTTTGCATGCCCCGAATTTCAGATTGAGTTGGATTTGCCATATTTGGTTTTTATTTTCTAGTTATATTTTACCATTTTTCCCGAAAAAAATCCATTTTTTATTTGACAAGTTTGATCTTGATAAGTAAAATTCGGCGTGTTATTTTGAGTTGCGTGGGGGCGGATGGTGAAATTGGTAGACACGCTACCTTGAGGTGGTAGTGTCCAACATAACGGACGTGGAGGTTCAAGTCCTCTTCCGCCCACCAACTCTAAATACAAACTTGAAATTAGCGAAATATATGCGCGCCTAGCTCAGTTGGTTAGAGCACCTCGTTTACACCGAGGGGGTCGGGGGTTCGAATCCCTCGGCGCGCACCAAATTTCCTGCAAGTCATGTTGGCTTGTTTTTTTTATTCCTCATTTTGCTTGACAAATCCCAGTTATTCACCTAATATCCTCGCACGAGCTTCGTCTTTATGTGCGTGAGTAGTGCCAATGTGTACAATTAGTCTATGTCATTTGCGTTAAGGTCCCGATCACTCGTGCTATTTATTTAAAAAAACTCAAATGTCTAAGAAACTATTTGTAGGAAATCTCAGCTGGCAAGCTGATGAGGCAGAATTTAAAGCTCTTTTCGAGCGTGTTGGTGAAGTTGAAGAAGCTATCATCATCAAAGAACCAAGCGGTCGTTCAAAAGGTTTCGGATTCGTTACTTATGTAAACGATGAAGATGCTGACAAAGCGGTTGAAGAACTCAATGGAAGTGAGGATCTTGGAGGTCGCGCTATCAACGTTAGCGAGGCACGTCCTAAGGCTCCACGTGAGGATCGCCCACGCCGTGATCGTTACTAATCAAAATTAAAAAAAGCAGGGTTTGTACACAGCCTTGCTTTTGTATTTCTGTAAATTTGTGCGGAGCCACTGGTCGTTGGCGTCGGCTTGGGCTTGGATTTGGGCGATGACCTGTGCGCCCTCCTCACTCGCAAATAAATGTCCAAAACGTTTTTGTAACTTGAGGTATTCCTCCACTTTCGGATAATTTTCCGGACGCAGGGTTGCGTTGGTGATTCGCCCGTTTTCCGCCTCGAAGACCGGATAAATTCCGGTTTGCATGCTGAGTTTGGCGACTTTGAGGGTGTCGCTTGGTTTGATTTTCCAGCCGGGGACGCAGGGGGTGAGGATTTGCAGATATTTCGGACCCTCGATACTGAGAGCTTTTTGGACTTTACGCTTGATGTCGTGCCATTCGCTGGCGACGGCGGTGGCGACGTAGGGGAGCCCGTGCGCCATGGCGATTTTCGGTAAATTTTTCTTGGTTTGGGTGTTGCCAGTCGAGATTTTGCCGGCGGGAGCGGTGCTGGTCGAGGAGCCGGTTTGGGTTGCACCGGAGTTTTGGTAACCGGTGTTCATGTAGCCTTCATTGTCATAACAAATATACAAAATATCATCGCCACGTTCCCACATTCCGGAGATGAGCCCGAAACCAATATCAAAAGTAGCGCCATCACCTCCTTGGGCGATGACTTTGGTTTTTTTGCCTTGGGCACGCAGGCTGGCTACGACGCCTGAGGCGACAGCGGCCGCATTTTCGAAGAGTGAGTGAATCCATGCCACTCCAAAAGCGCTCTCCGGCCATGGAGTCGTGGTTACTTCCAGACAGCCCGTTGCATTGACCACAATAACATCTCTGCCGGCTGCCTCGAGGACATGACGCACAGCAAGAATCTGCCCGCAACCTGCGCAGGCACGGTGTCCGGAGGCGAGAATCGGTTTTTGAGCTTCAGTGGTCTGCATGTATTTAGTTTTCCACTTTTATCTCGAGTTGGCAAGGCGAATTAATTGGCGATGAAACTCACCTCGTCACGAATGCGTTTTACAGCTTTCTCGGCGGATTCGGCGTATTTTTCTTCGGGGTTGGAGCTGTTTTCGTAGGCGTAAATCACACTTTGCGAAACACCGATGATCCCGCCATTTCCTCTCTCGTCAAAAAACTTGTGCAATGATTCTTGATTTACAAACTGGTTGTAGTGGGTGATGAGGCAAATGGCGTGGGGCATGATTTCACGGATTTTGTCCACCGATTCGGAGAAATTCGAGCCGACGAGTGCGCCGACCGAGCTGTAATTATTGGTGCTGATGGTGCTGTGTCCCCATTTTTCGATCAGTTCGGCGATTTTTTCATAAAGTTTTTCATTACGGCCGCTGCCACGTCGCTCGTTGATCGGGATTTCTTGAAGTTCGTTGGCGCCGATGTTGTCGGTGTGCATGATAATAAAAACTCCTTTTTTGTAATGTTCGGCTTTATCCAAAAATGGCTGGATTCCGTCGAAACCTGAGTAGGCGTTGAGAATTACGGCGTCTGCTCCGAGCGAAGTGGTCAGCTCCCCGAAAAGATTAATCATGCCGAGGTGAGCCGCCGCCGCACTTTCGGCTGCTGGACCAAACACTGAGATTCGCAAATCCGCAATCACCAACAGCCCTTTTTTTTGAGCGTATTTGATAGTTTCTCGGTAGGCGTAAATTCCCTCACTCGCAAAAACTTCATAAAAACTCGGGTTGATTTGGACGGCGATGACGTAATCGCAAATCGCATCGATAATATTTTTGTTAAATTCCAAAATCGCCTCCGCCGCCGCTTGGAAGGTTTTGCCTTTTTTCTTGCGCCATTTTTTTTGGAGGAAGTTCGGGATTTTATCCAAACGTGTATCCAAAGCAACGCAGATTGGCGCTCCTTTTTTTTGGCTGGCGGTGATGACACGGTCGGCGAAGTTCATTTTTTGGGATAAATTATCTCAGGAGGGTCATCGTAGCCGATTTTTTTACTTTTGGCAAGACTAAGACCTCGCTCGGAGGTAAAACTTCCGCCAAATACCCAAAATGCACAAAACCGTCAATCCGGCTACCACAACGCCGATTTGCGAGTTGTGAGGTTGATTTTCCGGCTTTTTTTCGTCCAACAAATTCAGCTTGACGATTTTATCATTTTCTTGTGTGAATTGGATTTTTTGTCCCGAATGCAAAATCTCCTCCGCCAGCTCCGGCAACAAAATCTCGGCAGGCAGGTCGAGTTTTTGGTTTTCTAGAGTGAGGATTTCGTCTGCGTAATCCAGCACCACGCCGTCCTGCCAAGCGATATTTTCCTCCTCGGGCAAATAAAAATCCATGCCCACGGGTGTGAGCTCCTCGGCTTGCGCCAGCGCAAAACTCATCACGAGGGCGCAGATCGCACTACAAAATTTCATCAATTTTTTCATGGAGTTCGGGGGTGAGTTTGACGCTGAGGGGGAGTTCGACCGTCTGCCAGCGATTTTCGCTCCAGAGCTCGATGCTCACCGGCGTCGGACCTGCATTTTTTTTGAATAATTCGTTCAATTCCTCGAGCTGAGATTTTTTCGTGCCTTGAGGGATTTTCAGAGTTAGTTTGTCCAGATTTTCCACGAAATTTCCGGCTCGTTGGGCGTTTTCTCGAATGATTTCGAGGCGGACTTTTTTGGCTTCGCTGACCATGAGCTGGAGCTCGTCCCTGCGGAATGAGATGCGACCTTTGACCTTTACGAAGGCGTCTTCTGTGAATTCGTGGGCGAACATTTCGTAGTTGCGGGTGAAAAGCATCAGGCTGATTTCTCCGGTGTTGTCGGTGAGTTTGGCACTGAGCATCGGCTTGCCGGTTTTGGTCATGATTTTGCGCAGATTCGTCACCAGACCGGCGACTTCGATGTCTTTGCCTTCGTGTTTTTGGGTAATGTTTTTGATTGGGAGGTATTTGCGGGCGAGGTATTTTTCGAGTCCGTCGAGCGGGTGTCCGCTGACGTACATTCCGAGATATTCCTTTTCCCAAGCGAGTTTCTGATCAGTGCCGGCAGGACGGATATTCTCTAAAATTAGATTTTGCGATTCGTTCGCATCGGCCTCGCTCATCAATCCAAAAATGTCTTGCTGGTTGGTGTCTTGAGATTTGCGGTGGTCTTGGGCGTAGTTGAGCAGCATTTCCAAATTTCCGAAAAGCTGTGCTCGCTCGCCGAGCTTGTCCAGCGCACCTGCGAGCGAAAATGCCTCGAGTGATTTTTTGTTCAGCGCTTTGCCGGAGAGTCGTTGGAGGAAATTTTCCAGATTTTCAAAAGCTCCGTTGGCATCTCGTTCGGCAGTGATTTCGGCTACCACGGCATCGCCCACGCCCTTGATTGCGAGCAAACCGAAACGGATATTGCCGTCATCGGTTACTGTGAAATTTCTGAATGACTCATTGATATCCGGTGGCAAAACTTTGATCCCCATGCGTTCACATTCCTCGAACTCAATCGCGATACGGTCGGAGTCATTTTGGTCGGCGGTCATGAGTGCTGCCATGAATTCCGCGGGATAATGCGACTTGAGGTAAGCGGTCAGGTAAGCAATCTGGGCATAACAGGCCGCGTGGGATTTGTTGAAACCATACCCTGCAAAAGGCTCGATAACTTTCTCGAAAATTTCCTTGGCAAGCTTCTTGTCGTGCCCGAGTTTTTCTGCTCCAGTAATGAATTTTTCTTTTTGCTCATTGAGCAGGCTGGCAATTTTTTTACCAATCGCTTTACGCAAAATATCTGCGTCCGCCATGGTGAATCCCGCAAACTTCTGCGCGATTTGCATAGTCTGTTCCTGATAAACCGCAACACCATACGTTAATTTAAGGATTTCTTCTAGATCTGCGTGGAGATATTTTACTTCTTTAGTGCCATGTTTACCGGCGATATAGTCGGGAATCCATTCCATTGGACCGGGACGATAGAGCGAAACCATCGCAATGATATCCTCCAGATTCTCAGGCTTGAGTTGCTTGAGGTAGCGTTTCATGCCCGCGGATTCAAGCTGGAACACACCCGTCGTATCGCCATTTCTCAGCAGTTCAAACGCTTTTTCATCATTCTCGGGAATTTGGCTTAGAGTAATTTTTTCTTTGCGAGTTCGCTCCACAATCTTAATCGTCTTGTCCATGAGCGTAAGGTTTTTCAAACCCAAAAAGTCCATTTTCAAGAGTCCCAGAGCCTCGATCGGCTTGGCAGAGTATTGCGAAATAATATCATCGCCCTTGTTTCCCGGAGGATTTTGGAGGGCGGTGTAGTTGGTTAGTGGCAATTCCGAAATCACGACGGCGCAAGCGTGCACCCCAACCTGCCGAATCGTTCCCTCGAGCTTGAGCGCAATATCGATAACTTTTTTGTACTTCGGATCTTTGTAGTATTCTTGTAAATCAGCTTCGGTATCCAAGGCTTCTTGGAGCTTGGTGCCGGGCTTGCTCGGGATTGCGTCAGTGAGTTTATTCGCATCATTGAATGGAATTGCGAAAACACGTGCCACATCTTTCACAGCTGCCTTAGCTGCCATAGTTCCGAAAGTAATAATCTGAGAAACATTGGTATGACCGTATTTATCGCGGACGTATTGCATTACTTCTCCACGGCGATCATCGGCGAAATCGATATCGATATCCGGCATAGAAACACGCGCGGGGTTGAGAAAGCGCTCGAAGATGAGTCCATAACGCAGCGGGTCGAGGTCAGTGATTTGCAGACAATATGACAAAATACTTCCCGCGGCACTACCACGCCCCGGACCCACGAGTATTCCGTTATTTTTGGCATACATCACGAAATCCTGCACGATGAGGAAGTACGCATTAAACCCCATTTCGTCCACCATATCGAGCTCGTAGTTCAGGCGGTCGATTTTGGTTTTTTCGTCTTCATTTGGGGATTTTTTGTTTATCTCAAAACCATAACGGAACTCAAAACCCTTTTCTGCGAGGTGGCGGAGGTAGTTTTTTTCCGAATCGAAATTCTCGGGAATGGCAAACTTCGGGAGCAAAATCCCACCCAAGTCAATTTCCACGTTGCATTGTTCCGCAATTTTCACGGTGTTTTCCAGTGCATCAGGCGCAATTTTCCCAAAAGCTTCCCACATTTCAGCCGGACTGAGCATGGAATAATTCCCGTCGTAACGCATGCGATTTTCGTCCTGCACATAGGCATTCGTCTGAATACAAATCAGTGTATCGTGCGCCTCGGCATCTGTTTTTTTGGCGTAATGGCAGTCGTTTGTGGCGACGAGAGGCGTGTCGGTTTTTCTCGCTAAAGTAATTATTTTTTCATTCGCAATCGCTTGGTCGGGGAGTTCAGGGTGATGCTGAATCTCCAGATAAAAATTATCTTTGCCGAGGATTTTCTGAAATCTTTGGAGAGTTGCTTCGGCTTCTTGTTCACGTCCGCTGAGGAGGCTGTTAGCGATTTGCCCTTGCATGCAGGCGCTCAGACCGATGAGCCCTTCGCCGTACTCCTCGAGGATTTCCCAGTCTATTCTTGGTTTATAATAATAACCTTCGAGATTGGCTTTGGTCGTGAGCTGGAGGAGGTTGAGATACCCCTGAAAATTCTTCGCCAAGAGAACGAGGTGGTAGGGTTTGTTGTCCATGCCGGCCTGTTTGTCGTGGCGAGTGCGCCTAGCCATATAAAACTCCACACCCAAAATCGGCTTAATGCCCTTTTTCTTCGCCTTTTCATAAAAATCAATCAGCCCGTAAGTCCCGCCATGGTCGGTCACGGCGCAGGCAGGCATGTCATATTCCTCGCAAATCTTCAAATAATCCTCGGGCTTGGCGAGGCCGTCGAGCATCGAGTAATGCGTGTGGTTATGAAGATGTACGAAAGGTTTGGTCATTGTGATTGCTAGAGAATGAACTTATCGCGAACGGGAGCATCGGCGGACATGTGCCGACGATGTGAACGATGAGCGTAGGGTAGCCGACACCTTAAAAATAAAATTATTTTGTCGGCGTAGGGAACGAATGTTCCCTGTAAAACATAGTTACGAAAGGTTTGGTCATGGTGTTCGGATTTTAGCTTTTTGAGGAAGAAGGGGCAAGGGGAAAGAAGTGTTTTTGGAGCGGAGCGATCGCAGGGTAGCCGACACCTTTGAAAATTATTATTTTGTCGGCGTAGGGAACGAATGTTCCACGTAAAAAATATTGACAAATACTAAAACCTGTCATAATATGTAAACGAAGTTACCGCTCTGCTTCCTCATGGGAGCTCGGGTCCGAGAGGACGTCGTCCGCAAGGGTGAGCCTAAGTAGCTTCTGACCGAGGCAGGAAGTTTTTACTTCCAAGAGGCGACAGCTTTCTGCCTCGGTTAACTTATATCACGAGGGGCAAGCCCCTCATGGACTCCCCAAAATAAGAGGCTCATATTTGCCGTACACGCCGCCAAATATTTGCTTTATTTTTTTATAAAAACTGCGACCCGAAGACGAGCCCGATCACGAGCAAAAGCACGAGAAAAATCAAAGTTTCGAGCTTGATAAATCCTTTATTCATTTTGGAGGGAGGTTATTTTTGTACCAAAAAATTTCGCTAAACCAAGGTAAATCGTCGCCCCGAGAATTGACATCATCACGAGATAAAAAATCAGCCCAAATGCGTCGTGCGGGGTAGGAAAGTAGCTCATCACACCCGAGAGAATCAGCCCCATCGCCAAAGTGTGAATCACGCTCTCGGTCATGATCCGGAACGAGAATAAATGTCGCCAATTGATCTGGCAGGTGAGATGATAAAGCATGATCAGCATCTGCACGAGTGCTGAGAGCGAGCTCGCAAACGCCAACCCGTAAATTCCCCACGAGCGGTAGAGAATCAGATCCAAAATCAGATTCAGGCTCACTCCGATGATGCCGGCGTAGAGCGGAGTGCGGGTGTTTTTTTGTGCATAAAATGTCCGACTGAGCAGAGGAATCGTCGCCATGCCAAGCAGACCGATCGCCAAATAACCAATCGTATTGGCGGTGTAAATCGTGTCCTGTGCCGTGAATTCACCACCCTGCAAAATCAGCTCGGTGATCGGAAAACGGAGGAGATAAAGTCCGACCGCACTCGGCAGGATCAGGAAAAATATTTTTTGGAAACTGTGACGAAAAGCGTCCGCAAAACCCAGCGTGTCACCTTTATTTGCCAGCGAGCTGAGCAAACCAAAACTCGAGGTGGCGACGCTGATTCCGACGATTCCCATCGGAAAGGAGTTGATGTCTTGGGCGTAACGTAAAATCGCCAGCGAGCCAAACGGCACCAAAGTAGCGATCGAGGCGTCGATGACGATGTTGATCTGAGTCGTGATAATCGCAAAAATACGTGGCACGGAAAGTCGGAAAAATTCCTTCACGTGGTGAAGCTGAGTCCGCAGAGTCGTCCGCCAAAAAAACCCGTGATACCGAGCAGAAATGAATTGGACTAGGGCGTGTAAACCCGCTCCGGCAACCGCACACCAAGCGACGGCGTGGATTTCTCGGAAGTACACGATCCCGAAAATAATCGCCAGATTATAAAGTAGGGGAGCGATGGCGTAGGCGGTGAATTTGCCGAGGGCGGTCTGCACCCCGCCGAACACTGCCGAAATCGAAAATAAAACCGGACTCAAAATCAAAATACGTAAAATTTCTGTGGTGAGAGTTTGGGATTCGGGAGAAAATCCGGCGAACATCAGCCCGACGATCTGCGGCGCAAAAATCCAAACCACTCCGCCAAAAATAATGATCAATCCCAATAAAATCGCCAGCACGTTGCTCGTGAAATGCCACGGATCATTTTCACTTTCGGAGTCGTGTAATTCTGTAAAAATCGGGACGAAGCTCGCCGAAACCGCTCCGTAAACCAAAAATGCGTACAAAAAATCCGGCAAGGTGAAGCCGGCGAAGTAGCTCGAGGTGATTTCCCCCGCACCAAAAACCGACGCCAGCTGATTACTGCGGAGAACGCCGAGCAGACGAGAGAGGAGTGAGCTGATAGCGAGCAAAAATGCCCCACCAAATATTTTCTTCATGTGGGTATTTTAGTGGAAAATCCGGCTCAGGGCTAGTCCTCCTCAAACGCCAAAGTCGAACCCAAAATCATTCCGCCGCCGAGAAGCACATTCCACGTGATTACGTCCCCGAAAAAAATCATGCCGAAACAAACCGAGGAAACGACCTCGATGTAGCTGAGGTCAGAGGTGAGTGAGGCAGAGAGTTTTTTGATTCCGGAGAACATCAGGTCGAATGCCACCACGCCGATGAGCAAACCGTAAACCGTCCCGAGGGCGAGCTGAGAAATATTCGGAAATGGTGAATTGAAAATCAGGAATGGCAAGAAGACCACCAACCCGAGCGAGTTTTGATAAAAAACCAACTCCCCGTACTCGTAGTTTTCGGCTTCTTCCTTGACGATGGCGAGGGAGATGGCGTAGGTCAGAGCACAGGCGATCATCGCACTCATGCCGAGGAAGTCGCTGTTGGCGAAGGAGATTTCTTTGTCCGCAAAAACCAAAAACACTCCCAAAAATGCCGTCCCGAGCAAAATCAAATTGCGCTTGTGGACTTTTTCTTTGAGAAAGATGACCGAGATGATGTTCTCGAAAATCGGCCAAGTGTAAAGTGCGATGACGGCGTTGGTCATCGAGGTGTTGAGGAAGCCAATGTAAAAGAAAATAATGTGAATCACATTAAAAACCGAAGCGAGGAGAATCGTCTTGTTAAATTTTTTCCAGATGTTGTGCTTTTTTCCATTCAGATAAAAAAAGAGGAACAGCACCGGCAGTCCCATGCGAAAGAATCCGAGAGTGGTCGGGGGTAGTCCGAGGTGCTTGACGAAGACGCCCGATGACCCGAGAATCGTCGCTGCGAGAATAATTTGCCACACAGGCGAAATGCGTTTCATGGTTTTATTCTAGGTTTAGCTTGGTGTAATCCTCGACTTTTTGCTCACGGGAGAGGAGCGGGTTGTAGCTCTGATAAAGTAGCTCGACCAGTTCCTCGGTGTTGAGTTGTTCTGAGCGAATGTTACAACTTTCGAGAGCGTCTTTCACGGTGCTGACACGTTGCTGGAGAGTGCGTTTGAGATCCTCAAATTCTCTGTGACGTGTCTGGATTTTTTGTACGCTGTCTTCGGGTTTGAGATTATTGAGCAGGAGGAAAAAATCCTTCAAGATTCCTTTGCTCGTTTCGGTGCGGACTGGATCGACCGGCACAATTACATAAAATTTCTTTTCCATGATGTCGGCGTATTCCACGAGCTTTTCGATGTACTCGGCGTACGCTGAAGTTTGTTTTTGCAGGAGAGGATTTTCTTGATTTTTAGCGAGTTCGTGCACATTGTCGATGTATTTGTCCACGTCGAGTTTTTTACTGCGGATCACGATTTGGATCGGAAATTCAAGAGTGTTCAAGAAACCCTGATAACTCGCAATGAGCGCATTTTGTTCTTCCTCACTTTTGAGGTTGAAGTTCACGCTCGAGGTCTGGAGAATGGCACGCATTCCTCCATTTTTGAGTACGAGCACATCTTCTTTGACCTCGCCCACTTGCAGAAATCTCTGCGTAGAGGAGGTCGCCGGTGTTTTGTGTTGTTTGACGCTATTCATGATTTTTGTTTATTTTAGAATTTTATTTCGCCACCTTTTTGGAGCTCGGTAGCGTGGATTTCATTTTTAGGTTTGGGTTCTACTTTTTGAATAACTTCCTTGGTTTTGTCTTTCACATTTCCGAACCAAGTTTTGGTTTGTTCGGTTGTATTTGTGACCGCCTCTTTCGCCTTGGCAAATCCTTCTTTGGTTTTTGTGCTGACCTCAGTCAAACCACTTTTTGCTTTTTCGTATCCTTCCTTGGTTTTGTCCACGATCACTTCAGCTTTTTTGGCTTTTTCCTGCACCACTTTTGCAGTTTCTACGGTTTTATCTTTGGCGGTTGTGAGAGTTTCCTGCGTTTTCTTCGCCATGGTTTTGGCTTTTTCCGTGAAGGTTGGTTTTGTGTTTGGCATTTTGTTTTGGGGATTAGAGCTTGTTTTGATATTTTGAAATTGCGGAGAAATAATCGGCTTTTTTTCGGGTTCGGGCTTTGCGGTCGGATTTTTCTTTTGAGCGCTTTTCGCCACGATCACTTTCATCGGAATTTTTGGCTTCGGCGGAGGAGTCGGTGTGATTTTTTCAGGCTCGGGTTTTGCGGTCGGAGTTGGTTTTTCGGTTTTAATTTCGGGCTTTTTTTCGGGTGTCGGAGTCAGCGTGATTTTTTCCGGCTCAGGTTTTACCTCCGCTTTTTTCGTGATTTTCGGTGGCTGGGCGATGATTTTGCTGAGTTTCTCGGCGTGTTCTTTTTCATTTTTTTCCGCCTCGATTTCTTTCATTTGTGATTCGGCCAGATGCGAATAATCCGCACTGTCAAGCGCTTTCACGAGTCTGCGAATGTCGTCACGGCTGTGATTTTTGGTATTTTTTTTCTCGGTTTCGGCAGGCTTTTTCTTCGGCAAATCCACGATTCGAATTTGGTCGGCACCCTTGGTCCAGACACGCTTGTTGGCAGTGAGGAAATACTCGATCAGGAGCATCACCCACTTGAGAAATGGAATGTCGTTGATTTTCACAAAAGCGACCGCCAAGGTGAGCAAGGCGACCACGGCCGTCGGTGGAAGCCAGATTTCCATGGTGTAGCGCTTCGCCAAAAAGACGTAAATGCTGTACGCCAAACCACCACCCACCGTGCAAATGATGAGCTGTTTCATGGTTACAGGACCGATGATCTGATCCTCACGTTCGACATTTTGTGGCACCTTAAACTGCATTTTTGTATTTTTATTTCTTTACATTTTAGCAGATTTCGGCTTAGAAATCAAGAGTTTAAGCGGGTTTTTGGGGTGAGGCGACACCACTCTGCCGAAGGCTGATTTTTTGATTTGTCGCCCTCTTGCGTAGCACCAAAAAATCTGTAAAATGCCCTCATCATGCAAAATATTCGCAATTTTTCCATCATCGCCCACATCGACCACGGCAAGTCCACACTTTCCGATCGGCTTTTGGAGCTGACCGGCACAGTCGATAAACGTGCCATGAAAGCGCAAGTTTTGGACAAGATGGATCTCGAGCGTGAACGTGGAATTACGATTAAGCTCACGCCGGTGCGCATGGATTACAAAAATCACATTCTCAATCTGATCGACACCCCGGGGCACGTGGATTTTACGTACGAGGTGAGTCGCAGTTTAGCCGCTTGCGAAGGGGCGATTCTCGTGGTTGATGCCAGTCAGGGGATCGAGGCGCAGACTTTGGCGAATACTTATCTCGCTCTCGAAAACAACCTCGAGATTATTCCCGTTCTCAATAAAATCGATCTGCCGGCGGCAGACCCCGAGCGTGTGAAAAAAGAAATCGAGGATTTTCTCGGGATTCCGGGGGAGGAGGTGCTCTGCGTGAGCGCCAAAACCGGACAGGGTTGCATGGAATTATTGGACAAAATTATCGAAAAAGTACCGGCACCGACCGAGCCATCTCCGAAGCCCAAGGCACTGATTTTCGACAGTATTTACGATGCGTATCGTGGGGTGGTGATTTACATTCGCAATTTTGGCGGTGAATTCAAAAAGGGTGACAAGGTGCGTCTGATGGGTACGAAATCCGAGTTTGAGATTCTGGAAACGGGCTTTTTTAAGCCGGATTACACAGCGAGTGCGGGGATCAAGGAGGGTGAGGTGGGTTATCTCATTACAGGTTTGAAATCAGTGGAAGATGCGCACGTGGGTGATACCGTTGTCCTCGCCAAAGATGCGCACGAGATGAAGCCATTTCCGGGTTACAAGCAGGTGAAGCCGTTTGTTTATGCGTCGATTTTTACGACTGACTCGAGCAAGTATCAGCATTTGCGTGAGTCTATCGAGAAATTAAAACTCAATGATGCCTCTCTCGAATACGAGCCGGAACAAAGCACGGCGCTTGGTTTTGGTTTCCGGTGTGGGTTTTTGGGGTTGCTTCACATGGACGTGGTGCAGGAGCGTCTTGAGCGTGAATTTGATTTGGATCTGGTGGCGACCGCACCGAGCGTGTGTTATCGTGTCGTGAAAAAAGGCGGGGAAGTGGTTGAGATTACCAATCCGGCAGACTGGCCGGACGGTAGCGAGATCGAGCACACTGAGGAGCCGTACGTTTTGGCGGAGATTCTCGTGCCGGCGGAGCGCATGGGCAGTGTTTTGAAGTTGCTCGAGGATAGTCGGGGTACGCAAAAAGAAATCAAATATCTTTCGGCGGATCGTGTGCAGGTTGTTTATGACGTGCCGCTTTCTGAGATTGTGATTGATTTTTACGATCGCCTGAAGTCCGTTTCGGCGGGTTACGCCAGTTTGAATTACGAAATCAAGGGTTACATGCAAAGTGATCTCGTGCGGGTGGCGATTCGTGTTTCGGATCAAGAAGTGCCGGCGTTGTCGTTCATCGCAGCTCGCATGCGTGCCGAGGGGCGGGGTCGTCGTGTTTGCCAAAAACTCAAAGATATTTTGCCACGTGAGCAGTTTTCTGTCGCTCTGCAGGCGGTGATCGGAGGAAAGGTGATCGCCCGTGAAACGATTTCAGCCTATCGCAAGGACGTGACCGGCTACCTCTACGGCGGTGATCGCACTCGCAAGGACAAGCTCCTCAAAAAGCAAGTTGCCGGCAAGAAGCGCATGAAAAAATTCGGTAAAGTAAATATTCCGCAGGAGGCTTTTCGGTCGCTTTTGGAGCGGTAAATTAGTCTGATTTGAATTTGGATTTTTTGAATTTATGAGCTTTTTGTTGTTTGGTTTTTTGAGGTGGGCGCCCGACACCTTAATTCAAAAAATTAAAAAAGTATCGGGCAACCGCCCCTCCCAAACCCGCCCCTCCCAACCCCGCCCAAAC
>CAZJIT010000002.1:0-17890 GCA_964546155.1 uncultured Candidatus Peribacteria bacterium | reverse complement strand
AAAAGGCTTGGTGCAAACATCAATGAGTTCAAATTTGTAAAAAATTTCTCCAAAGACTTAAAAATTATCGCTACAAAAATAAAAAAATAATTCTTAACTTTAAACAAATTGGCTACTCTTAAATCCCCTACTCCTCGCCGCACCAAGCCTTTTACATGGCTTTTAATTTTCGTTTTGGTTGCAGTGATTGGTTACTCTTTTACTTATGATCAGGGTTCGCAAAAAGATGCGACCAATGTTTCGATTTCGCAAATCCAAAGTGCATATACCAATACCGAATCTGGGATTGTAAAAATTGAAATTGCAAATAATGATGTGATTGCCGAATTTAGCGATGGTCATTTTGAAAAAGCTTACAAAGAGCCTTACGTGAGTAGCGTTGATTTGGGTTTTGTTGGGCGTGAGGGTGTCGAGGTTGTTGTAAAAAATGAAGAAGATAAGGCCTTTTGGCTGGAGGTTTTGTTTACAGTTTTGCCTTTTATTTTGCTTCTTGGGCTTGCTTTCTTTTTGCTCAAGAATATTGCTGGGGCAAACAAATCTGCGATGTCATTTGGCCAAAGTACTGCCAAGCCGGTTGATCAGAATGGAAAGAAGACAACCTTTGCTGATATTGCTGGATCTAAGGAAGCTAAGCATGAGCTTGAAGAAATTGCAGATTTTCTTCGTACTCCGAAGAAATATACTCAAATGGGTGCGAAAATTCCAAAGGGTGTTTTGCTCGTAGGTGCGCCTGGAACTGGTAAGACACTGATGGCGCGTGCAGTTGCGGGTGAGGCGAATGTGCCTTTCTTCTCGATTTCCGGTAGTGAATTTGTAGAAATGTTTGTTGGTGTGGGTGCAAGTCGTGTTCGTGATTTGTTTAAGAAGGCGAAGAAAAATGCGCCGTGCATTATTTTTGTAGATGAGCTTGATGCGGTTGGACGCCAACGTGGTGCTGGTGTGGGTGGCGGGCATGATGAGCGCGAGCAGACCTTGAATCAGATTCTTACAGAGATGGATGGGTTTGAAAAAGATGAAAGCGTGATCGTACTTGCGGCGACAAATCGCCCTGATGTATTAGATCCAGCACTTCTTCGTCCGGGGCGTTTCGATCGTCACGTTACTCTCGATAAGCCTGATTTGCAGGATCGTCTCGAGATTCTCAAAGTTCATGCTCGCAAAAAACCACTCGATAAATCTGCGGATTTGAGTTTAATTGCAGGGCAGACAGCCGGATTTGTCGGTGCAGAATTAGAGAATTTGCTTAATGAAGCTGCTATTCTTGCCGCACGAGCAAATCGCAAAGTTATCTTGCAGGAAGATTTGAGTGAGGCTCTAGAAAAAGTTTTGATGGGTCCAGAGAAGCGTGGTCGTGCAATGAGTGAAGAAGAGCGACAGATTATTGCTTATCATGAGGCGGGTCATGCGGTTGTGGGACACTTTACTCCGCTGGTGGATCCGGTGCATAAGATCAGTATTATCAGTCGCGGAATGGCTCTGGGCGTCACTTGGTTCATGCCGAAGGAAGACCGCCGTCTGATTTCTGAAAATAAATTTCGTGGCGAATTGGCGAGTCTGCTTGGTGGTCGTGTAGCCGAAGAAATCTTTTTCAAAGATGTGACAACCGGTGCGAGTAATGACCTTGAGCGTGCGACTAAGATTGCGCGTGAGATGGTGACTCGCTATGGTATGAGCTCGCTTGGTAATCTGACTTTTGGGGATCATAAGGGTTCGATTTTCCTTGGTAAGGAGCTGATGCACGAGAGAAATTATTCTGAGGATACAGCTCGAAAGATTGATGCTGAGGTGGACAAGATTGTCGTTGAGGCGCATAAGAAGGCTAAAGCCATAATTACGAAATACAAGAAATATTTGGACAAGATCGCGAAAGAATTGCTCAAGAAAGAAACTCTGACGAGCGAGGAATTTGAGAAGATGTTGCCAAAAATCAAATCAACCTCTAAGAAAAAATAACATGCCAAATACACCTCAAGTCAAACTTATTGCCTATACTTCCGATCCTGAGCAGACTGTTGCGGCGGCGATTCATCAGTGCTACTCAAGCGCTTCGGGTGCGGAGTTGACGGAGAATATTTCCGAAGAAAAGCGCAAGAAATTGATTGATATTGTTTGTAAGGGTGGACATACTTCTACACTCGAACATGCGAGTTTTACTTTTAGTATCGAGGGTGTGAGTCGCGCTCTCACGCACCAGCTCGTGCGTCATCGCATTGCGAGTTATTCGCATCAGTCGCAGAGATATGTGAAGTTTAAGGACGGTGAGTTTGATTATATTACCCCGCCGGCGATCAATGCTCAGCCTGAGCTAAAGGCAAAATATGATGAGGCTGTGAAGAAAATTTCTGAGCTATATGCTGAGCTGACAGATGCGGGTGTAAAGGCTGAGGACGCGCGTTATCTCTTGCCCAATGCGGCTGAGACCAAGATTGTTGTCACGATGAATGCACGAAGTTTACTTAATT
Source organism: uncultured Candidatus Peribacteria bacterium (assembly GCA_964546155.1). GTDB lineage: Bacteria > Patescibacteriota > Gracilibacteria > CAZJIT01 > CAZJIT01 > CAZJIT01. The sequence goes on along the minus strand of CAZJIT010000002.1, from coordinate 15,428 downwards.
TTTTCGAGCATAGATTGTGTTTGCGGGCGCAATGGGAAATCCAAATTCTTGCTAAAAAAATGCTTGAGGAGGTGAAAAAAGTTGCACCGGAAATTTTTAAATATGCGGGGCCAACTTGTGAAACCGAAAAGATTTGTTGGGAAGGAAAGATGAGTTGTGGTAAGTGGAAAGCGATACAGGGAGCCGAGCTTCGCGAACGAGAAGTTTAATCTCTAAATAAATCCCATGAACAAAAAAATAATTCCGATACTGGGCGGACTTTTGCTCTTGCCTAGTTTTGCATGTGCGTTTGACGATGTATATGATAGCAATCCGCATCAAACTGCGATCGAATATTTACAAGACGAAGGGGTGATTGGCGGGTATGATGACGGGACTTTTAAGCCGACACGTACCATAAATCGTGCCGAATTTACCAAGATTGTGATTGGGTCGATTGAGGTGGATCAGGAGGAAGGTAGCAAGTGTTTTAGTGATGTAGACGCGAATGCATGGTATGCGCCGTATGTTTGTACTGCTAAGGAATTGGATATTATCGGGGGTTATCCGGACGGGACTTTCAAGCCGGCGCAGGAGATTAATTTTCCTGAGGCGATGAAAATTCTCGCGATTGCTTATGAATTGCCGATTGACGATAGTTTGCCAAATCCGTGGTATGAGAATTATTTTACTGCGTTTGATACTTTGGGATATTTGCCGGCGGATTATACTTATGTGGAACAAAAAGTTAAGCGCGGGCAAATCGCGGAGATGGTTTGGCGAATTGTTGAGGAGAAGCATAACCTCACTGCAGGAAATAAATCTCAGATTGAGGATGAGCCTTGTTATGGGATTGGTGATGATTTGCCGAGTAATTTTGATATGGACGAGGTGCGCGAAACTTGGCTGAGTTGGTACAATGAAGTGCGCGGAGAAATGGGTCTGACTTTGTATAAGAATAATGACCAGTTGGCGCGTACTGCGACGGATTGGGCGCAGTATATGCGGGATAATAAGGTTATGGAACACAAGCGTCCCGGTACGACGGATTATTATGATTATTGGGCGATAACAGATTGGTTTGCGGAGCGCGGACTAACTTTCGCAAATGTGAATCGCATTACTCATACTGAGAATATCGCGAAGAGTTATTATACTTGCAATGATTCGGATTGTACCGATGAGATTCTTGAGGGTTTGCGGATTAGTTTTGATGCCTATATGGCAGAGGCGGACGGAACACATTCCACCAAGGCGCATTATCAATCGATTGTTCAGCCGTATTTCCGTGAAATGGGTATGGGTATGGCGTTTGATGGAAGATATATTTACATGGCGACGCATTATGGCACAGAAATTATTTCCGATCCATATCCGATTTGCGAATAATTTAGATTTGCATTGTAGTAATAAATTTTGCTAAATTGAAATCACGAATTTAAATTTAAGAATATGATTTTATCTGATAAAGACATCAAGCAAGCGATCAAGGATGGTCGAGTGAAGGTTAGTGGATTTGAGGATTACGAGTCTTGTATTCATTGCGCGAGTTTTGATTTGCACCTTGGCAATCACTTCAAGATTTTTAAGCACTCTAAGTTTCCATTTATTGATACTCGTGATCCAAAGGGAACACTTGGTAAGGTAGTAGAAACAATTGAGGTAAAAGATGGCGAGGCGTATTATGTTCACCCGAATGAATATGTGCTTGGTGTTACGACTGAAACAATTGGTCTGAGTGATGATTTGGTTGCACGCGTTGAGGGGCGTAGCTCTCTTGGGCGTCTTGGTCTTATTGTGCATGCGACAGCCGGATTTGTTGATCCAGGGTTTGAGGGGACGATTACTCTCGAGATTTCTAACCTGAATAACGTGCCGATTGCGATTTATCCAGGAATGCGTATTTGCCAGTTGGCGTTTCATCAGATGACTTCTGAGGCAGAGACACCTTATCATGCCAAATGCGATAGTAAATATATGAATCAGATTTTGCCTGAGGAGAGTCGCATTGTGATGGATCGTGAAGTAAAATAGTTAAACAAAATTAAAACTCCCGCTAGTTTCTAACGGGAGTTTTTTGTTTACATCTTTTCAAAAATGACTTCTCAATCTTTCCTTGGCAGATTTCAAGTGTGTTGATATTGCAGCTGATGCCATTGTCCAAATAAATGGTTTTATTCCAAGCAGAATCCCAAACAAAAACGACTCTAGTTTCGACACTTAACTCGATTTTGACACAGTCTTTTTTTCTGGCAAATCTTTTTACAAAAGGGTTCATTGCTTGACGTGGAATAATTAGGCAATCTCTTTCATACTTTTTCGCAGAAATGAAGCTGTTTGATAATTGCCGATTTGAGATTTCCTCCACAATAATTAAGTCTTTGTCTTTGCACTTGGATTTTATATCCTTTGTGTGAAGGCACCTGCTGATGCTTGAATTTGGGAAATAGCTTTCCCTAAAAGTATCTTGGAAATTTTCTCTGCCGATTATCAGCACTTTGATTTTTTTCATTTTTTCCCCCTCCCTGTAAACAAAAGAACAATTTTAAAATTATTATAATTGTATTTTAGTTTTTGTCAAATATCTTCGGGTTGATTTCGTCAAATTATTAAATTAAAATTCCCCTGTTATTGGGGCGTATAGCTCAGTTGGTTAGAGCGTTACATTGACATTGTAGAGGTCTCTGGTTCGAATCCAGATACGCCCACCATTAACGTTTTTTCTTGGTAACTTCAAAACTTACGATTTTGCCCAAGGCGAGTCTTGTTTGTGCATCGATTGCCGGAAATGCCCCAAAGAAAATTGTCATGAATGGGACTAAGATCCACTCTAAAATATGTTTTATGGTGAATAGTTTTTGTGGGTGATTTATTTTCGCAATAATGGCGGTATTTATTACAAATGAAATAATAATACCCAAAAGCATGAAGGTCATAATTTTACCGGCTACGAGCGGGAGGTTGTGTCCCAAGATTGTGTTTCCAAAATTTTGATTTACGAGCAGAGGCGCCCATGCTCCGTAAAATAAGAGCAGAGGTGTGGTGGCCCAAGTCCAAGATTTAATAAATAAGTTTTCCCAAATTTCCCAAAGAGTTTTCCAAAATGGATATTTGCGAGGATTATTGAGTAATCTTGGCACAAACCAAGCTAGGTGTGATGCGCCCGATGCCCAACGACGGAATTGAATGTATTGGGCTTTTATTGTTTTCCAAAAACTATCCTCATCTACTGCGTCCATGGAAATCGGCAGATAAAGTGGCACAACATCGGTATTGCCAAAATTGCGAATGTAAGAGCGATAAAAAGTGCGGTAATCCTCCACCGGAGTATCTACTGGGTAATAATCAATTCTGCGTAGTTGCCAAAGAGTGTATGTGAAAGCTGAAAAGTTTTTTACATGCCCCTGATTTACACTATTGCTGAGATGAAAAAGTGTTGAGCTACTAGCCAAAAGACGGGCAAAGCAAGGTACCGTCCAAAGGTTGTTTAGATAAAACGGCAGAGGTTGGAGGGATTTGTATTGGCGGTCGGGTGTGCGCAGATGTTCGTGTGTCATGTACGCTAAAAAATTCGGATCAGCTTGCGAATCGGCATCTACAGATGTGACAAGTGTTTTTTGCGGATCCCAGTTTTTTTGTGCAAGGATTTTTTCAGCTTGCTTGATCGCCCAAGTGGCATTACTCCCCCGCCCTTTTATTTCATTTGGTAGATCGGTTGGGTGAATTGCACTGACCCATGAACCAAATTTATCCTTGAATTGTTTTTCCAGTGCATGCATTTTTTCTATTCCTTTTTCTCCTTCACGCTCCTCCACGGCTAGTACAAACATTACTTTTTCCATTGGGTAATCTTGCTTAGCCCAAGTCTGAATTGTTTCCGCTACAAGTTCGGTTGGCTCCTTGTAAGTTGCAATCAAAACGACCTGATTTGGATAATCTTCTCTGGTTCTTTTCAGTAGTTTTGCTAATTTAGGACTCCAATTTTGACGCATTGTCCAAGTGAATTTGCGATAGGCACAAACCATAAAATACAAATTTTTCGCACTACGGAAAGTCCACCAAACATAGTATGAAAGCATAAAAACAGCTACCCAATCCGGAAAATAAGGTGCAAGGGCAAAAGGCAAAATCAGTGTGGTCCAAGTTATGAGTGCTGGAAAAATCTCCAAAAAACGCTCTAGCTTTGGATAATGACCTTCGAAATATTCAGAAGAATTTTGCATTAATTTAATTCGATTTCCGGATATTTTTTCAGGATTTCATCTACCTCCTTTTCGATTTCTGCGAGGCGAGTCGGTGATGTGGCTTCGCAAATCACGGAAATGCAAGGTGAGGTATTGCTTGCACGAACGCCAATCCAGGAGCCGTCAGGCATATCCACACGGACACCGTCCATGGTTGTGCAACGATAATTGTATTCTGAAAAGTCGTTTGTAATGCTGTCCACAATTTCAAATTTGTGATCGTCAGGGCAAGTGAGGCGACGTTCAGGTGCGGCTACTCTTTTTGGAATTTCCATTACCATTTCATCTAGTGATTTTTCATTTTGAGAAACCATTTCCAGAATATTCAAAGCTGTGAAAAGTGCGTCATCATATGAATAATAATTTTTTTGAACAAAGAAATGACCGGATTGTTCAGCGCCAAGCAGCGCTCCGAGTTCACGCATTTTGCTTTCTACAAACGAGTGTCCAACTGGCACCATTTCGGATTTAATGCCGAGTTTTTGCATTTCCTCCTCGATCACACTCGAGCAGCTGACAGTGTAAACAAGCGTGTCTCCTTCGCTAAGAATGTGTTTTGCGAGAAGAATCATCATTTGGTTTGCGTCAATAAACTGACCTGTGCCTGTAATCACAAAAACACGATCACCATCACCGTCAAATGCAACACCCAAATCTGCATTTTCGGATTTTACACGCTCTTTGAGATCTGCGAGATTGTCTTCGACTAGTGGATCTGGTGAATGATAAGGAAATTCACCGTTTGCTTCGGGGTAGAGTTCGATGACCTCTGCGCCGGCTTTTTTTATGACTTCTGTGTAACGTCCGGTAGATACTCCTCCGGCATTGTCCACTACAACTTTTAGTTTTTTCTTGAAGTTGATTTTGCCAAGAAGAGTTTGAGAATACATTGACCAATAATCTTCTTCTACTGGTGCGCCTGAGTTGTCAGCTCGATCAAAATCACGTTCTGCAATTTCTCTGATTTTTTGGATTTCTTCTCCACAGATAGAATGTGCCCCCTCTCTTACCATCTTGAATCCATTGTAGTGAGAAGGATTGTGGCTGGCGGTGATATTTACACCTCCATCGTAATCTCCAGCAATCACTGTGTAATACAAAAATGGTGAAGGGCTTTCTCCTAAATCAAAGGCGCTGACTCCGCTCGCAACCACACCTCTGCGGAAGGCCTCTGATAATTTTGCGCCATGAGTGCGGTTATCACGTCCGACTACCACGTGAAGGGATTTGCCGGGGTTTATTTCGCTGAGATAGGTGCCGTAAGCATAACCGATGCGCTCGGCAGTGTCAGTGGTGATGTCCTCTCCGACTACCCCACGAATGTCATAGGCACGAAAAATATTTGGATTGATTTTCATGATTATTTTTTTAAATAACTTTGGGCGTTTTTAAATGCGCGAGGATTTGTGTAGATTTTTATTCCCTGATAACGACAATCTGCTTTTTTGTATTCTATCGGTTTATTTTTTTGAGTTGCAACTTTGCCTCCTGCTTCACGCACAATGAGATCCGCTCCGGCTTCGTCCCAAACCATCCAAGCATAACCGTAAGCAACTGCGCTATTTCCTTTTACAACTTGACGCATCATAGATGTAGTCGCAGGAAATAATGCCGAGCTGGCAAAATCAGTATCGAAGGATTTTTTGAATTTGTCATGCATAGCGTGCATGGCGCCGATAGTGACATGAGCCCCCTTTATTTTGCTGGCTTGTTTTATTCTAATTAATTTGCCGTTGAGTTTTGTTCCTTCTCCGGCTATGGCAGTGTATTCTTCATCGAGTGCCGGAAAAATAATCACGGCAACCACCGGAGCTCCTTTGTGTAAAAGTGCGATGCTCGGCGCAAAAAAAGGAATTTCGTTTGCGAAGCAATGTGTACCGTCCAGAGGGTCTATCACCCAGCAGTATTCTGCCTGTAAATCTTCATCTGAGTTTTTTGATTCTTCAGCGACATATTTATGATTTGGGTAGTATTTTTTTAGTGTTTCCAGAATTACTTTTTCAGAATCCAAATCGCTCTGCGTAGCATAATCATAGCCATTCTTCATTTTATGCTCGTGATTTTTTCCATAATTTTTTTTCTGGATTTTGGCTGCCTTTCGTCCGGCCTTGAGTGCTACCTTGAGAGCTTTCTTGAGGTTCATTTTATTTCTCAGTTTAATTTAAAAAAATATGCGCAAATAGCGTAACACAAAAAAACTTTGTTTTACAGTGATTTTTAATATCTGTGAGTCAATTTTCTGAGGCGTAATTTTGTTTCTCGTTCTTTTATGTGTTGGCGTTTGTCGTGAGTTTTACGAGCCTTGCCAAGACCTAGTTTTACTTTTATCCAGCGTCCTTTTGTAAATATTTTTAAAGGAATGAGCTGTAATTTTTGTTCGTCCATTTTGCTGACGATTTGCTTTAGTTCATTTTTGCTCAGCAAAATTTCTTTGGGGCGCATCGGATCGTGAGCGCCGGTGTTGTCTTGTTTGTAGGCATTGATTTGCAATTTCTGAAGAATGATTTTGCCATTTTCTATTTTACACCAAGCACCTCTCAGGACAGCATTTCCCTGACGCAGTGATTTTGTTTCTGCGCCCGTGAGTACGAGTCCGGCGATGTATTCATCAACAATATCGTAATGGAAAGTCGCTCCTCGGTTTTCGATTAATGTGCTTTTACCTTTTTTCATCGGGGGTATTTTAGCACAAATAAAAAAGCCAACCTAGAGAAGATTGGCTTATGGTTTGTTTTATTCTTCGTCCACAGTTACGGTGTAAGTCGTACTTGCGATATTGTTTGAATTATCTGTGATAGTGAGAGTGATTTCGTATTCTCCCGGTTTCTCGTAAGTGTGAGTTGGTTTGGACTGGGTCGAGGAGGTGTTATCTCCAAAATCCCATGCATAACCACGAATCGAACCTGTGGATTCGCTTGGGTCAAAGGTGACTTTGAACGGTGCTGGTCCGTGCGCTAGAGAAGGGGTGATTTTTGCTTTGAGTGGGACATTACGCACAATGACTCTCTGCGTAGTGGTGGCTTCTTTATTGTCATCTGTATAAACTGTCATTTTCACATTGTATTCCCCCACCACGTTGAAAATATGTGTAACCTGAGCGTCTGCCAACATCGGCTGAGTACCATCTGCAAAATCCCATTCATAACTCAAGATGTCGCCATTTTCGTATTCTGAAGCCGAAGCGTCAAAGCTAACAGTAAATGGTGCCGGTCCGGTAGTGATGTCTGGAGTCGTTTCAATGTGTGGGCGGAGTGAATCCTCTAATACAATAATCTCAAGAATATCTGTACTGGCTTGGTCATCGGCATCTATAACAGTAAGAACTGCATCATATGTGCCAGGGGTTTCGAAAGTGTATTCAATGGTTTCACCTTCCATGTCAGCATTTTCATCTCCATCAAAATCCCAGCCATAGTAAACAATGTTGTTGTCTTGGTCTGTTGATTTTTTGCCAGAGAGCTCGATGCTGTACGGAACAGTTCCTTGGATATATTCAATATTTCCTCTAAGTTTGATTTCCTGATCGGTAGTGATTTTGGCGTTAGGTGCCATGGCAGGACTTTGAGCAACGATATTAATGTTGCTTGTGGCTTTTTCGCCGGTTTCATCTTCAATGGTTAGTGTGACCGTGTAATTACCACCCTTGGTATATTTGCGTGTTACACTGCGCCCGATTTGCAAGGCGCTACCATCTCCAAAATCCCAAGTATATTTCACAATTTTACCAAGATTGGAGTAGGAATTTTCGGCATCAAATCTAATTTGGAATGGCACGGTTGCGGTGGTTTCTTTCGGTGATGTGGTGATGACTGCCCCTACATTTTGTATGACGTTTACCGGTGTGGTGCTGACCTTGATTTGGTTTATGAAATAAATCGCAAAAATCCAGACCACTATTGTAAATACAAGCAAAATTGCACTGACTATAATGTTTTTTAGGGCTTTTTTGCGAAGCTCCTTTTCTATTGCTGGGATTACTGTTCGTTTAAATGCAAGGACTACGGTGAGAATAAGTAATCCCAAAGATGCAAATCCAAAAATTAAGCTAGTGATTACTTCTAGAGCTTCCTTGAATTGAGCTGGGCGAATACCCAAACTCTGCGTGAAGCTATTGTCACCATTTCCCTGAATCATAATCAGGATAGTTCCGATGATCATCAAGATACCAAAAATAACACCAAAAACTAGACAACCCATGCCAAGTTGTGGCGTGCGGGAAGTTTTAGGTTTTGGCTTACTGGCATTTTGCATGTTTGGCTGAACTTGCGGAGTGTTTGGTTGTGGCATTGCCGTACTTACGATATTTTTTGCAACAGATGCTATTTTTTGAGATTCGTCCACACTAGAAGGCACAACATAAGCCTCAGGATTTGGGTTTGGGTTTTGAGGTTGTGGCGCTGGTGCAGGAGCAGGATTTGTATTCTGTTCCTGATTTGGATTTATCTGTGGTTGATTTGGGTTTTCCATATTTTTTATTTAACTCTTTGGCTTTATTTTACTTATTTTCTTGCGTTTCGTCCACTTTCGTTTCCGTTTCCGTTTTTGGTTTGAGCCAATCAGGAGTTTTGTCTGCGCTTGTATTCAGTTTTGGTTCAATTTTCTGTTCAGGCATTTTTTCTTCTCCAATTTTTTCATCTGTTTTTGGCTCCTCGATCGGCTTTATTTCCGTTGGTTTTTCGAGTAGTTTTGTATCCTGCGCAAGAGCTGGTGATGGGGCAGGCCCATATTCTTCACCGGCGAGCGTCATTTGAATATACTCGAGAAAATCTGCAAATGAATGCCCTGGATAATTTTTTCTAAACATTGCGAATGAAAATGCGCCGATTCCTCCAGCTACAATCACGAGAATTATCAATCCCCAAATGACAATACTGAATATTGTTCCCAAAATTGATCCAGATTTTTCGTCTGCGGGCTTGTCCTCTTCGATTGATTGAGGAGTGCTTGAAGTTGTGTCGATAGTTTTTTCGATACTGTTTGTCTGTCCGTAATAATCTATGACGGTAAGCACAACTTTGTATTGACCGATTTCTGAGAAAATATGAACAGGATTTGTATTGCTGTCTATCGAAGGGTTTTCATCATTTTCGTAGAATTTCCATTCATAAACCGATGGATAATTTTCTAGGCTTGGATCTACGATGGATTGGTTGTAAAAGCTGACCTGATTTCCCTCCACAACATATTCAAAATTTGCGGTAGGTCCTGAAATGTCAGATGAAACTCTGACAATTGCTGTGTACTCGGAAGAAATATTTCCTTTTGATTTTGTTATGAGTTTTACAGTTTTTTCACCTACTGTGTTGTATTTGTGGATAGCGACCGGCTCTGCGGTTTCGAGATCAACAGTATCATCGCCATTAAAATCCCAAATGTAGTTTTCGATATCTTGTGCGGCTGATTGTGAAGCGTCGAATTTAACTTCCTGATTTACAAATTTCATACCAGGGTCTGTGTAGAAAAACGCCAGTCCATTGTCGGTGTTGAAATTAATATCAGCATAAGTCGGATTTTTTTCTCCGAAATTAATCTTGAGTTTTGCGACGCTTGTTTGTCCGTCGAGTGTGATGATTTCCAGTTTTGTAGTTATGGGCGCCCAGCTGGAATCATAATAAGTGAGCCATTCCCCTCCTGCTGTGAATGATTCATGATTGCGGTTGTCCACGTCATTTTCCGGATCACCATCGCCATCACTATCGAAATAAATATTTTTATCTATGCGATATTCGGCGATACTTCCACGAGATTTTGAGAAATTTAATTTAACCTCTTGGCTATTTTCGAGATAAAGCTGCCCGTTGTATTTATTTGCCACTGGCTCTGAAATAATTACCGCCAACACTTCGGCTTGATTGTCATTGATATTTGCAGGTATTACTTCTTGATCAATATTCACAGGACGTACTGCCTCATTGCTAATGTCTTTAATATCGGTAGCGGTTAGTGAAACATTGTATGTTTTTTGACTTGCAGCATAAATATGTGCTGGATTTTTTTCCGTAGAATCGGTGTCGTTAGTCGGATCGCCATCAGAATCAGAATCTACATTTGTGTCAAAATCCCAAGCGTAAGTGAGTGTGTCATCACCTAGAGAGGCATCTGCCTGTGAGGCATTGATAAACATGACTTCATTTTCATCAACTATTTTGTAAGTGAAGGCTGTGCGAGGAGGAAGTGAGTCTGCCTCGATCGTGATTGGCATGCTATAAGTAGCACTGAGTCCATTGCGAGTTACCTTGAGGCGAGCATTAAACTTGCCACCTTCATTGTAACGATAACTTGCGAATGAGCCTGAAGTTGTGTCGTCATATTTCCCATTTCCATCGAAATCCCAAAGGTAGCTTTCCTGAGGAATGACATTTCCGGCAGAATCTTTGATTGAGGCTGTAAAGTGAATTTCCTCTCCAGCATCAGCTATCACCTTATCGACCGAGAAGAAAGCTGTTGGCGGTACGTTGTGACCGGTGATTGCGCTGATGAATGGGTCTGCCCCGAGCTCATCAGTGCTGATTGTTTTCTTGCCTTCATTATCCTCGATTTGCACTACGAAATAATATTTAAGTGATTGTCCTTCCGCCCCAATAGGAACGATTGGCATTTGTGTGTAAGAAGTTATTGTTTCATGCAATCCTCGTTTTGTATTATCTCCCTCGATGTAATACCACCAAGTGTATTTAATAATACGCCCATCAATGTCTTTTGGATTGATTGCCGAAAGACTGACATTAAATGGAGTTATATCTGAATCTTGTGGTGTGGTAATGCGAATACCTGAAAGTATAGGTCCTGCATTTACCACTTTGATGTAGGCAAGAGTGGTTTCGTCTTGGATTGTTGGGTCTTTTTTGTCATGAATTTTCAGAGTAACAGGGAAGCATTCTTTACCTGATGTTTCAGTGAATGCATGATTTGCACGTACACCTTCGGCGTAGATTCCATCTCCGAAATCCCAACTGTAATTCATGTTACCCTGATCTCCTTGCGCATTTATTGAGCTACTCGCATCAAAAGTTACTGATTCATTGCGATTAACCTCAAGTGTGTTTGCATCACAGCCGGCAACTTGCTGGCTGATAGTTTGATTCTTGAGATATGTTTCGTAGTTGGCGATTACATTGTCTTGCTTACCAATCACAACACGCTTAGTAATACTGTTTGAATCTCCGGCATCATTAAATGCTCTGAGCGTGACCGTATATTCTCCGGCTTTACGATAAACATGTTTGATATCTTTTTGAGATGTGGATTTTTTAGTTCCTTCACCGAAGCCCCAGTCGTAGCTAGTGGCGTTGCGAGTTTTAGCAGTAAAGCGAATTTCTTGTCCGATTTGTGTTGCGTAGGCAATCTCACCTTCCACATAAGCTCCAAAATCAACCGACAAAGCAGATGGCACTTCGATTACACGGGAGGTATCAGCACTTTCGTCATTATCACCACGGACGATGAGCATGATTTCATGAGGTCCGTCGGTGTCGAATGTGTATTCGAAAATTCCAGTTCCGAGCTGTTTGATTTCATTGTCGCTAGTTTCAATTTCGCTGACATCTGAATATTCTCCGTAACCATCGATTACGTTGTAGCACTCACCTTCTCCACCGAGAATGTCGATTTCTTTTCCGTCGATTACCCACTCACAATAAACAATTTCATCAGAATCAACGTCGTAAGATTTGCGTGCATCTAAAATATAAGTAGATGGTTGAGATTTTGATTTTTGTTTGTAGGTAAATGTGGCCACAGGTGGCTCGGAAATAACTTCGAGCGGCTTGCTTGTGGTTGCGGTGCGTCCTTGGGAGTCGGTTACTGTTAATGTAACGTTATATTTTCCCGGTTGTTCAAATTGATGCTCAAAACTCTTTTCGTTGCCGGTGTAGATTGGGCTGCCGGTTGAGTTTTGGTAATTAATAATCCAAGAATAATTTGTAATCGTGGAATTGTCTGATTGTGATCCGGTAGCTGAGAATGCGAATTTTGTGTTTACGTTTCCAGAGCCAGGTGAAGCGAGAATGTTTGCCACGATTTCCATGACATTGATATCCATAGTAAATCGGTCTTTTTCACCGGCGCTGTCTATGACGTCTAGGTTTACGTAGTATGTGCCTGAATTTCCAAATCCAGTGTGCGTAACACGGGCGCTTTCCGGTGAGGCGTATGGTCCGTAGTGGTCATTTCCAATATTCCACTCGATAGACTGGATCGTGCGACCGCTGGCTGGTGTAGTTCCAGATGGGTCAAATGAAATTCCCTTGCGTGCATCTGCGAGAGACATGTAACAAGCCTGTCCATTTGTTATATTTGAGCTTCCTGAAGCGTTGTATCCATCACCCCATTCTGCATCTGTGGAAGAATTGCTAAGACATGGAGGTGTAATATTTAGTTTAATATCTGAGCTAGGAGGAAGAACAGTGATAAGCATTGTATCGCTTCCAGAAAGCAAATCATCACTTTCAGAAACATAGGTTGTATCACAGCTTCCGTTTGCAGGAATCGAAAGTCGGACTAAATAAGAACCTGGTTTATTGAATGTGATTGTTTGCACAGGACCGTAGAATGAATTGCCGATTGCACGCTCAATCCCCTTTTCTGCGTCTGTGATAATTCCTTCCCAACAGTAACCTTCTGCTCCAATCGAAATCCCTGAACTTTCTGGCGCATATGACTCCACTGCGTTGAGTTCCACCGTGAATGGAGCTTTGCCACGAATACTTGGTTTTGCATTTATTTTGGCTACAATGCTAGGGATATTTGCGATTTCCTCGAGCATATAGACTACCTTATTTGCAAAATTGCGCACCGGCAGGGTGTCGTAATTATTGGTTTTGATCATGTCGTCTAGGGCAAACATCATCTCATTGTAAGTCGAAGAAATGCTTGTAGTGTGAGGGATAGATGTTTCATACCACACCTCTAGTGCCTGACGAATAGAAGTTAGATCTAGTGAATAGTTATTTAGATTGTATCCGTAGCGCACATAATCAAGCAGCTCAATACCACTGATTACATTGCGCTGACCGACAGCTTCAGCAGGCTCATTTTCGGTAATATCCAAGCCATCTTCGCTAATTTTCACCTCCTGCACGATTGAATCTTGATTACCGATAGAATCCGTTACAACTAATTTAACATTGTATGTTCCATAGTTTGGATAGGTGTAATTTTGCAATTTAAGATTAGATCCGTAAAGATTGTGATCATTTTCTTTATATCCGTCTTCATCACTGTCTTTATTTAGATTTGTATCAATGTAAAAAGAAGTGATGGTGGCGTCTTCAGCCGGAATTGAATTGATAGGATTAAAAGTCACTGAAAGATTGCTTGACGAGTCAGTATTTTTTATGACTTTTAGTCTGGCAATGGCTGCCTCTCCTTCGGAACTGTTATTGTCCACAGCCGTGACACCTTCTTCAGTTACCTTGAATTTACGAATCACAGTGTCTGATTCACCAATATTGTTTGTTATTTTGAGGCTTAGGGCGTAGTTTTTGTCACGAATCGGATAAATTCTCTCCCATTTTGCATTATTGATAATGTTTACTGATTCTTCATCTCCTTCTACTTCCATGTCATAATCAATCGTTACTTTTTGAGCGGACGTATCATTTGGAACTGTGGAAGTGGTGCCCGATAATTTTACAATCCATGCGGGATTATTGTTGGCATCTGTGACTTTGCTTCCCGGAGAGAAACTAAGTCTTGCCACTGGCGACCCTGCGTGTCCCGCAGAAATAGATAAATCGTCATCTCCATAAAGTATCATTTCGGCATTTTCTACGAAATTATCCAGCTCAGGAATCGAGTGTCCTAAACTTGCATATAATCCTTGCAGAGTTTTTGCTTTTTTATAGTTTTCCTCTAGTTTTTCATTATCTGTAAAATCTTCAAGATTAATATTTTTAACATTATATTGCACCGAGTTAATACTGCTAATAGTTTTCGAAATTTCAGGAGTAACTTCGATATCAGTTTCCCCGTTCAGGATTTTGTTTAAAATTTCCTCTCTGGCATCAAGTGCAGGTAAAACTTCTTCTTTAAATTGCACATATTTTTCAAATCTGTCACGGTATGTTGGTGCGAGAGTGTTCATGATTCCGCTAAACTCCTGAAGGCTGTTTTTGGTTGCGCCATAACTTCCCGTAGAATTTGAGTAGGTTTTATTATTACTAGATGTTCCACTTGAAACACGGTTTGTAGGGCTGTAAGAGCCACCAGCTCCGTGTTCATCTTTGAAATTAATAACCGTATTTACGAGAGCGAATGAACCTAAAATCACAAAAATACCTACAACGGCATATGTGATAATTTTCTTTGCTCCTTCGCTTTGGTCTGAGTTTCCGTTGGAAGTTACATATTTGAATCCAGCGTAAATAATCATAATTACGGCCAAAAGCCCAAGAAATCCTAGGAAGAAATTTACAACCTGAAGAATGTAAGTGCGAATGTCTGTATTGTCGGAAATTTCCTCAGAAAGGTCGTCACTGAGAATATCCAAACCTTCATCAAGGCTGCCGGTAGGCACACGGTTGAAAAGACCCATCATGTCGCAAAATTCACTTCCGGAGATTTTCACTACTCCGAAATTAAAATCAGCTCCACAAATCGTGCTTTCTGCCACCTTGCTTCCGATACGATTTAGTACCTGACGAGTTGTGCGATTATTATTTGTTGCGCTGGATAGTAATTCACCAATCGCAGTGGTACCTAGAGCGACACCTGCGCCTATGGCAAGGTCTTTACCTGACACCCCCTCGGGTAGAGTGAGAATAGATGAAGATGCGGGTTCTGATTTTTCTTCCGGTAAAATATTTCTGTTTTCGTAGGTTGTTGCATCTAGTGTTTTTAGATCATTTTGAGCCTTTTCAATTTCTTCAGGGGTGTATTTACCACTTTCATCTGTTATGATTTTCAAAAGCTCATTTTCTTTATTCGCTTTATTATATTCCCATGCCTTTTGCTCGGGAGTTACCACTCCATATTCTGATTCTAAATTTATGACAGTGACCTCATTATTTATCGCATTTTCTGTAGATTGAGCAAAACTTACGTTAATTGAAAAACCAAACATCATCACACATAGCTGTGCGATTACGATTAGTTTTTGGATTTTTTTATTCAGAATTTTCATGTTTATTTTTTTAATCATCAAAGTTTACGATTGTATTTACGATTGCAAATGAAGACATTACGAGTATCAAAGCAATAATTGAC
>CAZJIT010000001.1:0-20727 GCA_964546155.1 uncultured Candidatus Peribacteria bacterium | reverse complement strand
GTGTTTTTGAGAACACCGATGGCGTACTGGCTGAGCACTTCCAGCTCGGCAAAACTGCGACCTATTTTTTCCATTTCGATCTCGTCGGTGAAGGTGTAAATCACATCACGAATCTGCTCGTTGGCGAGCTCGTAATCGCTGGCGATGACCTCGTCCTGACAGCTGAGCAGTTTTTGGTAAATTTTTGCGATTTTGGCGTTTACTTTTTCTCCGTAATTTTTGAATTTTTCGAGCTGGTAAGGATCTCGCTCGGTGCAGGCGATACTCGTATTTGGGCGGAAAGTGCGGTTTTGTTGGAGGTGGTCGATGAGCGGTTCGAGATTTTCAGGATTGCGGAGCCAGCTGAGGCAGTCGGGTTTGTTTTTGGCAGAAATGGAAGTTTGCGGAGTTTTTTCATCTTCTTCTTTGTCCTCTCTGAGCAGAGAAATGACGATTGAGTTGAAATAATTTTCGTCGGAAAGAGTCTTGGCGAAGGCGATCATGATGCGCCAATCACGGCTGGCACGGGAGCTGACCACTTTGTTAATTTTGTCGGAGTTGTCGCCCATTTCTTTGATTTCTTCCACCATTTTTAGGATTTTGTTGAGGGCGCTTTGAAATTCGGGTTTGCTGATTTTGGAGTTGGGATTTTCCAATGAGAAAATGTTGTGGATTTCTTGGGTGAAGATTGGCTCGAGTTTATCGACGACTGAATCGTGATTTCTCAGCTTGAGGACTTTGTCGATTTCTTCTCGGGAAATATCGACGAGGGTTTGGTGGTTCGAAATCTCGAACTGAATTTCTTGGCTGATGCTTTTTTCGTTTACCTGTCCGTCAAAAACACCTACGCCCCACAAAATGCTTTTTATTTCTTCACGATCTCTGCCGACTTCTTTGAGAATGACATCGACGACGTCTTGGCGGTCGAGAAAGTCACGCAAAAAACCTAGGCTGAGGTTGTGTTTTTGGCTGAGGCGGTTTTCGACCTCGGAAAAAAGTCCGATCATCTCCTCGACGAGGACTTTGTCGTCACCGTAGCTCTCCCATCTTTGCAGGTAGTCGTCGGAGTCTTTGTCTTTGCCAAAATCGTCAATGTCAAAATGCTGGTTGAGTTTGCTCAGCCAGTACTGGCGTGCGCTTTGTTCATTCACCTCCAAACCAGAGTTTTTTGGAGTTTGTTCTGACGAAAAGTTTTCGTGAGAGTGGAGTGACATGCGTGGGACAGGATTTTCCGTCCGTTTCGGCCTGACTTAATTTGGGCAGGATTTTATTATAGGATTTTTGGAGGAAAAGGCAACTAAAAGCCCTTTACAAAGGGAAAATATGTTTCCTGATAGCTCACGCTAGAGCCAGCGCTTGTAGCGGAAAACGAGGAGCATCACCACCGAGAGTGAAACCATTCCGCCGATGACGAATTTGAAGGCGTTGGGGTCGCCCTCGAGCGGGAGTCCGATGTTCATTCCGTAGAGTCCGGTGATGAAAGTCAGCGGGAGCATCACCACGGAAATGATGGTCAGGAGGCGCATGGTGTGGTTGGTGTAGTGCGAAATCAAGTTCTCGTTGGTGGACTCGAGGGTATCGACGGTTTCTTTCATGAGCTCGAGAGTCTGCCAGATTTTCTCCACGGCATCGACCACGTCATCGAAATAAACTTCCAAATCGTCGTGAAGGAATTTCTTGTTTTTGTGCTCTAGCTGGGAAATCACGGCACGTTGCGGGGAAATGGTGCGACGGAAAGTGATGATGGATTTTTTGAGTTTCATGATGTCTTTGAGGCGGTCTTTCATCTCGTGTGTCGTGAAAATTTCTTTTTCGAGGGTGCGCATTTCACGGTTGAGTTTGTCGAGGACACGATAGCGTGATTCGAAAAGCCCCTCGATGACTTTGTAGAGGAGATAACCGGTGCCGTGGGACATGTATTCTTCTTTGCCTTGGTCGGTGTCCAGCTCACGCTCGAAACGCTTGACCCAAGAAATATCTGAGTCGTGGTTGAGAATGAGATAATCCTGCCCGACGAAAAGATTGACCTCGCTGACCTCGACGAGCTCGTGGCGTTTGTCGTAGCGGGGAATTTGCACGACAATGAAAAGATAGTCGTCGTATTCGTCGATTTTTGGACGCTCCTGCTCAGACATACAGTCCTCGATATCCAGCTCGTGAAAGTCGAAATTTTTGCTGAGATATTTGTTGTCTTTTTCGTCAAAATCAGTGAAGCTCAAGTAGCGCACACCTTTGGATTTGATTTCTGCGTTTAGGGACATAAGCCTGTGGGTCAATTTTTGTGTGCGTATTTTAGTATTTTTCGAGGAAAATAGCAAGGGAAAAGAAAAAACCACCCCTAAGGGTGGTAAAACGCATACTAATGTACGCCATGTGTAGAAGAGAACGGTTTGCCGTTTTTTGAAGTCCGGCATGACTTTGTTGGAGTAAACCAACACCTATCCGAAGATAGGACGACCTTCGAGTTCTATGCGCTCTATGGTACTCAGGGCATTGATTACGAAAATAACCAATGTCCTAAGCAAGAGCGGAACTCTTTACTCCTTAGAAAGGAGGTGTTCCATCCGCAGGTTCTCCTACGGATACCTTGTTACGACTTCACCCCAGTCAATGGTTTCACCGTGGTACCCCCTATTATCAAGGGCACTTCAGGCGCTCCCATCTTCCATGGTGTGACGGGCGGTGAGTACAAGACCCAGGAACATATTCACCGTGGCGTGCTGATCCACGGTTACTAGCGATTCCAACTTCATGCAGGCGAGTTTCAGCCTGCAATCCGAACTGAGGATAGTTTTAAGGATTGGCTCCGGATCGCTCCTTGGCTACCTATTGTGCTATCCATTGTATTACGTGTGTAGCCCTGGACATAAGGGCCATGCTGATTTGACGTCATCCCTACCTTCCTCCGGCTTAGGGCCGGCAGTCTCGTATGAGAATTACAACATACGACAAGGGTTGCGCTCGTTAACGGACTTAACCGTACACCTCAGGGCACGAGCTGACGACAACCATGCAGCACCTGTCATCGAGTTCCTTACGGCACGGCTCTGTTTCCAGAGCTTTCTCGAGATGTCAAGTCCAGGTGAGGTTTCCCGCTTATCGTCGAATTAAACCACATAATCCACCGCTTGTGTGGGTCCCCGTCTATTCCTTTGAGTTTTAGTCTTGCGACCGTACTCCCCAGGCGGAGTGCTTAACGCGTTAGCTGTGGGCACAGAAAGGGGTCGAATCCTTCCTACACCTAGCACTCATCGTTTACAGCGTGGACTACCGGGGTATCTAATCCCGTTCGCTCCCCACGCTTTCGTCCCTGAGCGTCAGTACTAAGCCAGCCACCTGCCTTCGCTTTTGGTGTTCCTCCTGTTATCTACGGATTTTACCCCTACAACAGGAATTCCAGTGGCCTCTCTTAGACTCTAGTTTTGCAGTTTCCAGTACGCTTTCAGTGTTAAGCACTGAAATTTCACACCGGACTTGCAAAGCCGCCTGCGGACGCTTTACGCCCAATTATTCCGGATAACGCTTGGCGCCTACGTATTACCGCTGCTGCTGGCACGTAGTTAGCAGCGCCTTATTCATGAGGTACCTTCAGAATTTATTCCCTCATAAAAGGTGTTTACGACCCGAAGGCCTTCATCCACCACGCGGTGTTGCTCCGTCAGACTTTCGTCCATTGCGGAAGATTCTTCACTGCTGCCTCCCGTAGGAGTATGGGCCGTGTCTCAGTCCCATCGAGGCTGGTCGATCTCTCAATCCAGCTACCCGTCATCGCCTTGGTAAGCCATTACCTTACCAACTAGCTGATAGGCCGCAGGTCCCTCCTGTACCGCAAAAGCTTTACTCTTGCGAGACTATCCGGTATTAGCCACCCTTTCGGGCAGTTATCCCTGAGTACAGGGCAGGTCCCAACGTGTTACTCTCTCGTCTGCCGCTCCCCCACGCTGACCACTCTATGAATGGGCAATGTGGGGGCGCTCGACTTGCATGTGTTAAACACACCGCTAGCGTTCATCCTGAGCCAGGATCAAACTCTTAGCTTAAAATTTTTATTTAGACTCTGATTTATCAGAGTTTATTATTCGGAATGAATTGTACATAAAATGTACGTTTCTTGTTCTCTTCTACACATGATGTGCAAAAGAATTAATCATTTAATTTTCACGAGGATAGGAAAATTATTTGATTTATGCGTTTTTTCAAGGAGCTCTTGAGTTGTCTAATTGATTAGACGAGTGAGATTTTATTCATTTGAGTGGGTAAAGTCAAGAGATTTTTTTGAGTTTTTTTGTTTTGGGTGAAAAATGGCTAAAAATAATAAAAAAGCCCCGCATGAAACGGGGCGATTTGGTGTTGCTTAGGGCGTCGGTGGAGAATTGCCGACGAGGTTGTTGATGAAAATCCAAAACTGGTCGGGTGTCCACAAAAGACAAGCGATGGCGATGATTGTGAGCATGAGCATCGTCAGGAGTGTGAAATTCACGAGCTTGAAGATGACTGCCTGAAGAAAAGGGAATGCCTTGAAGAAGAAATCACGCAGTCCCCCGCCAAACGCCATGATTATTTTACCGATCAGCGCAGGAAGGTAATAAAAAAAGTCACTGAATTTCAAAAACCAATCTTGCTTGCTTTTCGCTTTTTCGTCCATGTCCATGTTTTATCCTTTCTAAGAAAACTAAACAAAACCGTAAAATAAAAAAAACACTCTATCATTTGATGAAAGAGTTTGCGATTTTAGATGATTTTTTATTTTGTGTCAAATGATTGGAACATCTCGGGAAAAGTGTCGTGGAGAAAACCGACAATTTCACACATGGTCGGCGCAGATCCGAACGGAAAACCGTGCGTGTTGAAGTGCTGAGTGAGTTTACAAATGAAAGTTTGGTTGTAGTCGTAGTATTTTGGCTCGGGTGCGAGGGCGTTGGAAAAAAACAAAATATCCTTGGCGATCTGCTCGTGAAATTGATTTTCTTTGATTTCTTGTTTTTCGGCATCGGTAAAAATCATGGTCTGCTCGGGCTCTGTCGATTCGGGTTTGGGCTGGTTGTGAGCGAGTTCGTCGTCTTTGAGAATCATGGTTTGCTCTTGCGGTTTGGACAGATTTTGCGCCAGCTCGTCCGCCGGAAACAGCATGGTTTGCTCGATCTCCCGCCGAATTTCCTTTTTGGCAGGTTCTTTTTCGAAATCCGAGAATGGCATGGTACGCATTTTTATGTTTCTCATCTTTTTATTTTAGCACAGGTAAGCCAAAAACACAATAAAAAAGACCCTAGAAATCTAGGGTCATTTCATGCTTTTTCGGTTTTTTGTTGTATTTCTGAATTATGGCTCTGACCTGCTCCTCCCTTTCCTCATTCGCTTTTTTTATGATTGCGATTCTTTTTTCACCCTTGTGAATCTCGATAATCGAGGTGATCAGCCGGTGTGAAATCAGCAGACTGGAAGTGAGAAAAATCCCACAAGTCACGCTTATCCACATTTTTTCGGTGAGGGAAAGCTCACCGGCAAACTGGAAGAAACAGAGATACGCCGGAATCACCGCACCAATGAGAAAAGCCACCACTTGAAAAATTTTTTTGGACATATCATTCTCCTGAAACTCAAACTAAAAACATGAAATAAAAGAACTGTTTTTAGGATACTACTTTTTTTGTTTTTGTCAAATGCAATCACAAAAAAGAGTGGTACCTAGATACCACCCTTTTGATTTACGGTCGTGCGTTTTTACTCGGCTTTTTTGTCACGTGCAATCCGGCAAAATATCGGAATGCGTTTCTGATTGCGCCTGAGATGTTGCCAAGCGTCAGACAGGTTGCGGCGAAAATGCCAACCAAGATCTTTGAGATTATTTGGGCCACGTAATTTTTTTTGGGATTCGACGAACCCCTCAAACAAATACATGCCCGGTGCAAAGAAAAGAATCAAAAATACAAAACCCAAAACAATTTCCAGCATTACGATCTCCTTTTTGAGGTTAAATTCGTTTTATTTCAGCGCCCAATTTGCGCAATTTCTCATCAAAATTTTCATAACCACGGTCGAGATAATAAATATCATTGACCTCGGTTTGTCCTTTGGCGCAAAGACCGGCGAGTAACATCGCTGCTCCGGCTCGTAAATCAAATGAACTCACTGAAGCTGACTTCAGCTTAGCTTTGCCGATGATATAAGCTTGATGATTATTTGTCAATTCGACCTTGGAGCCCATTTTTTCGAGCTCGTAAAGGTACGCCAAACGCCCCTCGAAAAGTGTTTCGAAGATTTGGGAGCGACCGGTGCACTGCGTGAGCAAGACGCCCATCGGGGCTTGGAGGTCGGTCGGGAATTTCGGGAAAACGCCGGTGTCGATTTTCTCGACGGCGTGATATTTGCGGGCTGACCCGACGATGATGTCTTTTTTGTCGAATTTCACAGGCACACCGATGGCTGCGAGTTTTTCCCAGAAAATATCGAGGTCGTGTCGCTCTCCGCCTTGGATTCGGAGTTCTCCTCCGGTGACGGCTGCGGCGATGGCGAGCGTGCCCACCTCGAGGTAATCGCCACAGGTTTTGTGGGTGATGTTTTTGAGATTTTTCGCTCCGTGAACCACGAGGGTGTGTGTCCCGATGCCTTTGATTTTGGCGCCGGCTTTCACGAGGAATCGGCACAAATCCTGCACGTGTGGCTCGGCACTGGCGAGGCGAATGGTTGTTTCTCCGGCGATGTTGGCGGCGAGCATGAGGGCGTTTTCGGTAGCGGTCACGGAAATTTCGGGCAGGGTGAAATCGCTGGCGGTGTTTTTGCCGAGAAATCTGAGGGTGGTGTTGTTGGAATTATTTTTGGCGCCGAGTGACTCGAGAACTCGCTCGTGAGCGGTGGTGCTGCGCTTGCCGATAACACAACCTCCGGGGAAATCCAGCTCGACTTTGCCGAAGCGGGCGTAAAGTGGGGCGAGCAAAAGAATGCTGGCACGGAGTTTTTTGACGAGTTCGTGAGGGAGTTTTTTGTTTTGGAGTTTGCTGGCATCGACGGTGACTTTACCGTTTGCGAATGCGGTCTGTGCCCCGAGAAACTCCATGAGGCTGAGCATGGTGTGCACGTCGGAAATATTCGGTACGTTGGTCAGAGTGGTGGTGCCTTTTTTGACGAGGAGAGTCGCTGCGAGAAGTGGCAGGACGGCGTTCTTGGAACCGCTAACTTTGACGGTGCCTTTGAGTTTTTTCCCGCCGGTGATGATGAGTCGTTCGGTCATTTATTTTGGAATTTTAATTTTATTTTACTCGGATAGTTTAGAATTCTTGCCCAATTATTTCAACCTCGGGAATGAGCTCGACGCCGGTTTTCGCCAAAACCTCATCACGGACGAGTCGCCCGAGGGAGATGATGTCAGCGGCGGTTGCATTATTTTCGTTGATAATCCAGTTGGCGTGTTTTTCGCTTACCACCGCTCCGCCGATTTTTTTGCCTTTGAGTCCGCACGCTTCGATGAGTCTGCCGGCGCTGTCGTTTGCGGGGTTTTGGAAGAAACTGCCGCAGCTGAATCCGGCGGGTTGTTTGCTGGCTCGGCTGGTGGTTTTGCTTTGGATTATTTTGGGGAGGTCGGCGTGAGTGCGTCGGAGTGCGAATTCGACGCTGAGAATGACTTCGTTTGTTTTTTTGAAGCGGGAGGTGCGATAGCCGAATTTACATTTTGATTTGGTGATTTTTTTGATTTGACCGTCTGACCAGACCTCGACGCTGGTGACTCGATCTCCGAAACTGCCGTCGGGCGTGCCGGCGTTGCCTCGGACTGCTCCGCCGACTGTTCCGGGGATTCCGGCGCAACATTCGAATCCTGAAAAGCCGTACTCGGCGGTGTCAGCGACGAGCATCGGGAGGATCGCCCCACTGTCGGCTCGTCCTCGGGTGCCGTCCCAGTCCACTGTCCCCCAGAGGTTGGAGATGACGATGCCGGGGTATTCTCCGTCAGAAAAAAGCACGTTACTTCCCCAGCCCAAGATGAAAAAAGGGATTTGTTTTTCGTGGGCGAAATTTAGGGCTTCGAGGAGGTCTGCACGGGATTTGGCTTCGGCAAAATATCTGGTGGTGCCACCGGCTCGGTAGGTCGTGCGGGAGGCGAGTTCGATATTTTCGAGGATTTGTATCATGTGGGGATTTTAGCGGGGAATGTGGGGCGGGGCAAGAGAGCTTTGCTCTCTGGCGCAGAAATCTGCGCCAAGCTCGAAGAGCGCCCCGCCCCAAAACAAAACCCCCGCCCGACGAATCAGGCAGGGGTGAATTTACAGTTAGTTTGTTTTAGAACGCAACGTTGGCGATGCTGAATGGAATCGAAGCGTTGTAAGTTCCGGAGCGAACATCGAAATCAATATCTGTGTGGAAGTCGATGGTGATGGTTTGTGGACCTTGGCAGGCGTCACCGCTACACGAGTAAACTGTGGTTGCGGCTGGGTTTTGTCCGGAGATTGCGAATGAAGTCGGAATTGTTGTGTCGGCGTTGTTGTCCCAAGCCATACCGTGTGCACCGTCCCAGTTTGCGATTTGGTGAGAACCCTCCACGCTGTGTGTGAGCCACTGATCCGGAGTCGCTACGATGTCGTAGCTGCCGGCGTTGGTTTCGAAGGTGAGAGTCACTGTACCTGCATCGGCGCTGGCAGTGTTTGGGTTGTTGTTCATGGCGATGGAAGCGGCGCTGAAGTCGAAGGTCAAGACCTCACGCTCGATCACGGTGAAGGTTTGGGTTTTGGCACCTGTGCCGTCATCGAAGGTCGCTGTGATTTCGTACACACCCGCACGATCACCGAGCTGGAAGTTGGCAGAGGCGTAACCACTGGCGTCTGTCCAGACTGAAATGCTGTTGCCGGAAGTTTGGATTGTGTTGCTTCCTCCGGTGTTGCTGGCGGTGAAGGAGAGTGCCTGACCAGTCGCAACCGGTGCGATTGGGGTTGATGTGATGGTATAAATTACCTCGACGTCATTTTCTCCGACGTAATAACCTGTGCCATTTCCGACACGCACCTTGAGCTCGGACATACTCTCGCCCACTCCACCGATTTGGTTGTTACCGGAGATGACTTCGGTTGTGGTTGGAGTTGGGTTCACGAGAGAGAAATCTGCGTCGGAGGTGTCGGAGCTAGACTGCGCAAGAGTGTCAGTGGCAGTGATTCGCACACGTACCTGAGTCGAGAGAATATCTGGAGTTGTCCAAGAGTAAGTTCCGTCATTTTCGGTTGCCTCGACGATGACTGTCCAGTTCGAACCGCTGTCGGTCGAGTATTCGAGTTTGATTGGAGTGGCAGAGAAATGAGCGTCTGTAACCTTGGCAGTGTCCCATGTGATGTCCTGTGCGAAATCCTTAACCCAAGATTCGCCACCGCTTGGAGTGGTGAGGGCGTCTGCGGCTACACTCGGTGCTGTGGCATCGATTGTGAAGCTGCCCATGCTGGTCCACGCAGACTGGAGTGAGCCGTCGTTGTTGCGGGCACACCAGTAGTAAGTGCCGTCACTGGCAGCCGTTGCGAGTGTCCATGTGCTGTCCTCGTCGCTAGTCGCAGTTTCAGCTGAAGAACCGAAATGTTGCACGGTGCTGTTGTCCAGACAACCCGCCTGTGTAGTCGCCATGCGGTATTCGGTCGTGCCCGTGTCACCGAGATTTCCGTCGTGGTAATGCGCAGAAAGTGTCGGTGTGTTGTCGGAAATGAGGTCAGCCTCTGCCGGACTCACGAGAGTCGGTGCGCTCGGAGCGATGGCTGGTTTGGTGACTTGGATACCGTCTGAGTGACCCACCGCAGACCAGAGATCGTTGGAGTTTTTGGCTTTTACGTGGAAGTAGTAAGTGCTACCGGTCGCAAGTACAAGTCCGGCCGGAGTGATTTCGGTATTTGTGCCGACTGCTGTCCAGCCACGTACCTGTCCGATCGTACAGTCCAGAGCATCAGTCGAAATACAATATTGGTATTCGCTAACCTGACTCTCGGCCACCGTCCACATCACATGGAGGGAGTTGTCAGTCGTAGTGCTCGCTCCATCGTCTGTGACTTCCGGAGTGTTTGGCGAGATGGTATTTGCGAATTCTACAACATCGAAACCGGTCACTGTACCGACGAGAACGTTGTATTCGCCAGATGCGAGTGGAGTCTGCACAGCCTCGAACGCCGGAAATGTGCTACCGCTGGCTACCCACGTATCAGTGAAATCCCAAGCCGGTGAGCCGGTGTAAACGGCGTGTGAGCTGGAGTAAAAATTACTGAGGGTGGCTTCGGCGGTACCGTTCACCACAGAACAGTTTGTGCAGGTCGAACCGCTCCAGTAGTAGGAGTTGGATATACTGCCATTACCTTGATAAACCCCACCGACCAATCTTCCGGTATAATAAGAACCTGTGTTTGAGTTTTCAACATTGCCTGTTGAATAAGAATTGACTACACTTCCTCCGTTTAAAATTCCCAATAATCCTCCAACCCATTCGGCACTGGCTGATACATTTCCTGTTGAATAAGAATTTCTGATTGTGTTCCCGTTGCCTTGACTTCCAACCAAACCTCCTACGGAGTTAACTCCTGACACATCACCGTTAGCATAACAATCTATAACATTTGAATAGTAGTTTTTACCCAACAATCCACCGATTGAACTACCCAAACTAACAACAGAACAGGAGCTGTGTAATTTTTCCATAGTGGAACTATCTGAATCTCCGATAACTCCTCCCAAATAAGCATGGTACTGATATGTGCCTGAGCTTACCGTTCCTGTTGTGTAGCTGTTTTTTATGGTTGAAGAGTAAATATAACCCACCAAGCCACCTATTCTGTAAATACCTGTCACATTTACATTTTCCAAGCCAACATTTTGCACGGTTGCTCCACTTGTATAACCGAACAAACCAATGTAATGACCATGATTCGGATCGGTGCCGGTATTGCTGGTGCGGTTGATGTAGAGATCTGAAATTGTAAATCCCTTGCCGTCGAAGTGACCGGTGAAATAGCTCGAACTAGAGGCACCCGTAGAAGTATGTCCACCAACCGGTATGAAACCGTAACCTGAGTTCCAGCTCGAGGTCGCAGAACAATCGATGTCAGATCCGAGCTCGTAGTAAGCCGAGAGATTGTTTCGCATGTCCTGAACGTGCTGACAAGTGTAGAGCACGTACGGGTCGGCTTGTGTACCGGATCCGGTGCGGGCTGTGTCGGCGGTGAATTTCGGGAAGTCGCTAGACTGTGCGTACCAAACCGGTGTGCTAAAATCCCAAGCCGGAGAGCCGGTGTAAACGGCGTGTGAGCTTGAATAAAAATTACTGAGGGTGGCTTCGGCAGTACCGTTTGTGGAACCACAGTTCGTGCAGGTCGAACCGCTCCAGTAGTAGGAGTTGGTCTGAGAGCCACCAATTCCGAAAGAACCTACGAATCTTCCTGTGCTGGAAGCGTTACTTGCATCACCTGAAACATTACCTGTTGCGTAAGAATTAGTAATACTGTTGTAGGTTAAGCCAACAAATCCACCGACATTTGAGCTAGTACCGGTTACATTACCGGTTGCATAACAATTGGTGATAGGTGAGTTATAATTATTTCCTGCAAAACCGCCTACGTCACCGGCTCCACTTACGTCACCTGTGGCATAAGAATTAGTAATTACAGCGCCTTGTGTCGGATTACCGATCAAACCACCTATATACATGTTACCAGTTACGTTTGCTGTGGAATAACACTTGTCCACAAAAGATGTGCCTGAATTGTTGTCGTTTAGTGTTCCAATCAAACCACCCAAACTTCCATTTGCAGCAGATACGTTACCGGTTGAGTAAGAATTTCTGACTGAGCTTTTAAGGCTGTTTCCGACAAGGCCACCGACATTGTTATAACCAGCAACGCTAATATTTTCCAAGCCAACATTTTGGACTGTGGCGCTAGAGGTATAACCGAACAGACCGATAAAATTAGTGCTTGGACGATTGATGTAAAGATCCGAGATGACGTATCCCTTGCCGTCGAAGTGACCGGTGAATTGGGTTGTGCCGTCGCCGATTGGATCGAAGCCGTAGCCTGAGTTCCATGATGAAGTTTCACTACAATCGATATCATTCCCGAGCTCGTAGTAAGCCGAGAGATTGTTTTGCATGTCCTGCAGCTGCTGACACGTGGTGATGACGTACGGGCTAGACTGAGTACCGCTACCTGCCATAAATGCAGTTGTTGTGTTTTTGTTTACGGTCGCACTGTCCACAGCGAGAATCTGACTAGAACCAAGACCTGCACCTTCGTCTTTGTATTCGGAGAGAATGCGTGGGGCAGAGGCTAGATCAGCGATCACAGAAACTGCACCACTGGCTTCTACACCACTGTTTGTACCCACGATCAGACGAGAATTAGCTGCGTCGTATTTCATGGCTGTGACAATGTTGGTTGTTCCAGCGAGAATGTTGTGAGTTCCTCCGCTCTGTGCGATGAAGGTCGCATTGACAGTCGAAACGTCGCTGAGGGAAAGCTTGGCGATACCGGAAGCGTAACCGAGGAAGATGTTTGTCCCATCTGAAACGAGAGCGTTACCGCCGAGGGTTGTGTTGGCGGTTTCGGCTACGGCTTCGGCGTATTTTGCGACTTTGCTTGCCGTGGCGTAATAAATATTTGTACCGTCTGTGTAAACCGCTTTGACCTCTGCACCGGCAGAGTTGGTTTGATCGACAGTCGAATTTGCAGTGTCGTAAAGATAAACATTTGAATTGGCTGGGGTGGCGATGTTTTTGGTTCCGATAGCGAGAATCGCACCACTGATCGAGAGGGCGGTCGCTTGCTCGGTCGCAGTTGTGTCGCCAGTGTAAGCGAATTCAAGAGAGTTGCGATCGGTGAAGTCGAGCCAGCCTGAATCAAGAACAGTCGTTCCCATGATTTTGCTGATTTCGTCATTTACGAGATCGAGCTTGACGGTGCCGGTGTCAGTCGCAACGTAAATCACACCGTTTTGAGCGGCGATTGAGTTTACTGCACTTTGGATTGCGTTATTTGCACCGACTACGAAGGTTGCCCATGGGAGGTTGTCAGATTCGTCGAAGATGAAGAGTGCGCTGTCCGAAGCGATGATGTAACTGTTGCGTGGGTATTCGCCTGCTTCGGCGTACCAGCTGGCTGAGGTGGTTTCACGCCATGTGTCGTTTCCTTCGTCTGCCGGAGAATAATAATCCACGGCATTTACGGCGACTGTCCCCGAAAGTAGCTCGTCGAGGAGCATGTTTTGGAGGAGGTCGGCGGTCACGACGTCGAGATCACCGGTGTCCTTGAGGATTGGCTGGTGACCGTTGGAGATGATACCGAGAATGCGAGCTGTCCCGCTGAGAACCACGCCACGGAGGGTGTGGATTCCTTCGCCGAGATCACTGCTGAGAAGTTTAACTTGTTTGCCGTTGGCGAGGTTTGTGTCTGCGATGATGCGGCGTTCGTTGGCCGTACCCTCATCGAGGATAAACTGCATCTGTGCGCCGTCGGTTGTGTTGCCTGTGAAAACGAGGCTGACTGCATTTCCGTAGAAAGTGGCTGACATTTTTTCGCCGGCGGTGCTGGTTTGTCCGCCTGTGAATCCGTCTGTGAATCCGAGGCTGGTCATTTGCACTGTGTCAAAACTGCGCTCGTTGGCAGAGGCGAGGTAGTCGTAATCGATGTAAACGTCATCTCCCTCGGCTGGGTTGTTGGCGAGAGCCACTGACCCGAGAATTTCGATGATGGCGTTGTCTGCCCAAGCAGAAGCGCTGGTGCCGTCGATACCACGAGTCACACCGGTGAATGTGCCGGCACTGTAAGATTCGTAATAAATTTTTTCACGGCGAGCAGACTGGGCTGAGCCGATGAGCGCCACACCGTTTGCGGATTTGATGTTGGCCTCGGTAGAAATCGTGTCAATCGCAAATGTGTTGGTTGTGGAAGTCAAAGCACCGTTGAGGCGAGCGAATGTGCCGGCCTTGTTGGTGAGAATGTCCACTTTTTGACCATTGACGTAAGCGTTGGCGTTGGCGATTCCGCTTTCATCGAGGAAATAAGTTCCGGAAGTGTTGATAACTAAAGTGTCGGTGAGATAAATTTTGTGCATGGCTTCGGCTTTGTGTCCGAGAGTAGCGTAAGCACGACCGACTTCTGAGTCAGCGGAAACTGAACCAGCGACTGCCACTCCCCCGTCTGCGAAAGCGTGAGAGTAGATTGCCAAATCGTAAATCGAAACACCGGTCGCCTCCCGAGAAATCACGGTGTGTGTGCTCGGTGTGAAGGCGCTGGTTGTTTCAGAGATTTTCTTGCCGTTGAGGTAGAGGCTGAGAGTCATGTTTGCTCCAGTCTGATACCAGCGAGCGAGAATGTGATTGGCAGAAGCGACGAGATTCGCTGAACCTGCCGCCGAGGTGCTAATCGAAGCTGAGGCGTTGGTGTAAGTGAAAATTAGGTTCGAGCTACCGTCCGCCGAGATCGCAAGACCGTTTTGGTTGGAGGCGTCACGAGTGTCGATGAGTGTTTTGCTGGCGATGGCGTTGCTGTTTGTCCAGAATTCGAGCGTACCCTCCGCAGCAGAAATGTTGCCAGAAGCGGGATAAGTCACCGCCTGATCGAGAACCGCATCGACGATGCGTCCGTTTACAGTGAGCGAATTTGCGGTAGTCGAGCTGGTTGTTAGCCCCTCGATAAATTTCGGATAAACATCTACACCGGTCGAAGCTGGATTTTTGGTGTTGGTTTTTTCAATGCGAACGGTGTGCACGCCGGCTGTGAGTCCGGTTGCCACGAGGAAGCGCTTGTTTGTGAGATTTTCGGTGCTGTACGTGTCGATCTCAGTGATAATTTGCTGAGGAGTACCTGCGTCGATTGTCACACGGGCGATACCCGCACTCGGCAGTGTGTCTGCCCCGAGAATGATTTCGGTTGTGTTGGCCGGTGTGGAAACGACTGTACGTGCCACGCTGGCGAAAGTCGGTGCTGTTTCTACGGTGATAGTCGGGAGGGCGTCTGTGTACTCAGTCCACGTGCTAGCGAAATCCCAAGCCGGTGAGCCGGTGTAAACGGCGTGTGAGCTGGCGTAGAAATTAGCGAGTGTGGCTTCGGCAGTGCCATAAGTTGCTCCGCAGTTCGTGCAAGTTGAGCCTGACCAGTAGTAGGAGTTGGTGAGAGTAGAACTACTTTGGAAGCCAATAAAGGGACCGGTGCCAGAAGAATAGGAGCTATTGGTTTGCTCAACAGATCCAACTGAATAAGAATTTTGGATTGTGGAAGAATTATTGCTCAAACCAACAAGTCCACCGGCATACCAGTTATTACTAGTTACACTACTTGTTGAATAAGAATTTGTTATAATTGAGCCGTAACTTTGTCCAATAAGACCACCTGTTTGCATAGCGCCACTAACCGCACCGGTCGAATAAGAATCGGTAACAGTAGCAGAAGAACTATAACCCACTAGACCACCGACTTGATTGGCACCACTAACGACACCAGTAGCATATGATTTTGTAATCGTAGAGTTGGAATAATTGTAACCAACAAGACCGCCGACATAACTAGTTCCATTAACACTGCCTGTGGCATGTGAATTTGTAATTGTAGAATTAGCATGAGAATAACCGGCAAGACCACCGACGTTATTCGTACCTTTAACCTTGACCGTAGAATAAGAATTCGAAATGCTAGAAGATTCATTATCACCAACAAGACCACCGATGTAATAATCACCACCTGTGATCTCACCTTGGCTGTAAGAATTTGTAATTGTAGATTGATATGCTTGCCCAGCCAAACCAGCTGTACTGTGTCCTTGGTTGGTAATGATTAGATTAGCGCTTGAGTTAGAGATGCTTGAATTGGTATGCAAGCTACCAGCCACACCACCGGTATAACTGAAAGCACCCCCGCTGGTCGTACTGGTAATTTTACCCGTCACATGTGCATTTGTCACCTGAGAAGATGAATAAGCATAACCTGCGATACCACCGACATTTTTTTGACCAATGATGTCCACATTACTGAGAGTTATATTTTGGATAGTGGCACCGCTTGTATAACCGAATAGAGCAACGTAATTTTCACTTGGGCGGTTGATGTAGAGATTTGAGATCGCAAATCCCTTGCCGTCGAAGTGACCTGTGAAATAAGGAGAGGCCTGCCGGATCGGAGCAAAACCGGCACCGCTATTCCAAGTAGAAGTAATGCTACAATCAATATCTCGTCCTAGCTCGTAGTAAGCCGAGAGGTTGTTTTGTATGTCCTGAACGTGCTGACAAGTGTAGAGCACGTACGGGTCGGCTTGTGTACCGGATCCGGTGCGAGCGATTTCGGCGGTGAATTTCGGGAAATCGGCGCTCTGGGCGTACCAAACTGGAGTCGTGAAATCCCAAGCCGGTGAGCCGGTGTAAACGGCGTGAGAGCTGGCGTAGAAATTAGCGAGTGTGGCTTCGGCAGTGCCATAAGTCGCTCCGCAGTTTGTACAGGTAGATCCTGACCAGTAGTAGGAGTTGGTGAGAGTAGCGTATTGCTTACCCACCAAACGACCTGTAAAAGATGATCCGCCACCAGTTTGGTTTACAGAACCAACTGCGTAGACATTTTTGATTGTAGCTGAACCGTCATTGTAACCTGCAAAACCACCGAGAGAAGAATCACTACCTGTAGCGCTGCTTGATGAATAACAATTTTCGATTGTGGAAGAGGATCCGTTGTTTTGACCGACGAAGCCACCAACACGCTCGACTCCGGACACATTGCCAGTAGAGTATGAATCTGTGACTGTGGAAGAATTTGTGTTTTTTCCAATAAAGCCACCAACATCATTACTGCTACTTGTCACATCACCCGTGGCATATGAATTTGTAATTGTAGAGGAGTCATTTTGTCCAACAAGTCCACCAACAATATAATCACCAGTTGTATTACCTATGGCATATGAGTTTGTTATTGTAGAGGAGTAATTCCAGCCTACAAGTCCGCCAATATGGTCACTACCGAATATATTTGTATTAGTATTAGAATCAACAATGGACGAATAATTATTATTCCAACCTACAAGTCCACCAACATAATCATTACCTGTAATATCACCTGTAACATATGAATTTGTAATTGTAGAAGAAGAATAATTGCGACCAACAAGACCACTTGTGGAATCGCTACCTGTCACATTTACATTTTCCAAGCCAACATTTTGGACTGTGGCGCTAGAAGTGTAACCGAACAAAGCAACGTAACTTTCACTTGGGCGGTTGATGTATAGATCCGAGATGACGTATCCCTTGCCATCGAAGTGACCGGTGAATTGATTTGTGTTGTCACCGATTGGATCGAAGCCGTAGCCTGAGTTCCATGATGAAGTTTCACTACAATCGATGTCAGACCCGAGCTCGTAGTAAGCCGAGAGGTTGTTTTGCATGTCCTGAACGTGCTGACACGTGGTGAGCACGTACGGATCGGCTTGTGTGCCGGATCCAGTCATGGCCGGAGCGGGAGCTGCACTCACCACAATCTCCACCTTGGTACCGCTGACGGTATCGCTGAGCTGGACGCTACCTGCGAGCGCACCCACGGTATCGTTTGGAGTGTTGGCGAGGTTTGCGTTGAAGAGAAGTTGCTTGTTATTTTTTAGATTTTGGGCGGTGAATTGATCGACGGATTGGTTGATCGCTGGAGTAGCTGCGTAAAAAATATCACCCATCTCGACGGCACGCATTGCGTAGTCGAAAATCTGCACCTCAGAAATCACACCGGCGAAATTATTGCCAAATGTCATTTCTCCGGAAACTGTCTGCTCCGTCCAAACCGCACTGGTCGAGGTAATGATGTTATTGACGTAGAGTTTGACGCCGGTGGTGTTGTTCCACGTTGCACCGAGGTGGATCACCTCGTCGGCTGTGAATGTCTGTGTAGTTGAAGCGACGGATTTATTCCAGTCTGTACCATCGAAAATCGCAAAATGGAAAGCATCGTCGGCTCCGTTGTAGTAGAGTTTGGCGACGTTGCTAGTGAAAATTTCGTGCAAATCAGCGTCGGCATTGGCTGCGAAATCTGGCTTGATCCAAGCTGAGAAAGCACCCGCCGCTGAAGAAATATTGTCAATTGCGGAGTAAGTCGCTGCGTTGAGATTGCCACGGAGAATTTGGTCATTGACGAAAATTGCTTCTTGGGAGAGTTTGTAATTTGTGCCAAGAGCGACTGCGCCGGACATTGCCGGAGTGAAAGTCAGCGTACCTGTGCTTTGTACGTAATCGGTCACATAAACCGTGCGACCTTGGTAGGTGCCACTGAGGAATGTGAGAGCGTGTCCGTTGAAGGTGTCGTCTGCCTCGGTGAGAGTCGTGTCCACGAGCGTAGAAATCGTGCCGGCTGAGTTGCTGGCGCTGATCTTGGTGCGATCACGGAGTTCATTTCCAGTGGTGTACGCCTCGAGATAATCCAAACCAAAAAGATAATCACTGCCTGTGCGAGCGGCATTTGCGAGAGAAACAAGCTCAAGCTCGACGGTGTGAGTGCCGTTCGAGAGTCCTGTCGCAAGGAGAGTTTTTTGTTCGGAGAGTGCAGACGCACTGTAAGTATCAATGTAATTTACAATTTCATTGTCGGTGTTTTTGTCGAGGGTTGCCTTGAGTACGCCACCGGCAGTGCCGTAATCGAGTCCTGCCCACACCTCAGTACAGGTCGTAGTAGTGAAAGTTACTTTTGCGCCGACTGTGTTAGTGCGGAGAGAGGTAGTGTCGGCTGTCCAATCCTGTGATGAGGCGATGTTGCTTACTGAGTGAACATTGCCACTGGCGTCGATTGCACTGGTCAAGGCATTGGCGAGAGTGCGAGTGCCACCTGTCTGTGCTGCTTCGGTGCCACGAGTGATGCGTCCGAAGTGATTGGCCTGAGTGTAAGCTCCTGCCTGACCACCGCTGAGACTGTCCGCCACAAAAAGACGATTACCCTTGGCTGTGAAATTGATGAAAGTCGATGGATCGAGGTCGAGTGGGTAGGTCATCTCGTCAGCGATCGCCTCTGGGATACTCACCAAAAGTACGAATTGCGTTGTCTTTGGGAATGGCTTGCGAGCTGTTTTTGTCTTGTGAGCATTGTCCATGAGAGAAAGTAGCTCACCGTAAGCGCTATCCGGAAGGCGTCCGTCCTCAGATGGAGTGTTCCAGTCTTCACGCACATATACATAAGTAGAATAGCGAAGCTCGTAAGCAACACCGTCCTTATAATAGTATCCGTCTTTACCGATGAAATATCCTTCACGGTTCATTGGAAGAGTCGGTAGCTCAGGAGCAACCTCAACTACAACTTCCTCGATAATTTCCTCGGTCGGGGTCTGCTCCTCTGCGATTTCCGGAGCGACTTCCTCGGCTGGGATTTCCTCAGCTGAAACCACCTCCTCGAGCACCTCCTCCTCGGCTGGAGTTTCCTCAGAATTTTCTTCTGTAATTTCTTCTGTAATTTCTTGCTCGGAAACCACCTCCTCGGTCACCTCAGCAACAACTTCCTCGGCTGGGGTCTGCTCCTCCTCGATTTCCTCCGAAACCTGCTCCTCGATAACTTCCTCCGAAACCACCTCCTCAAAAACGAGATCCTCGGTTTCTGTGGCGGCTTGTTCGGCTGCGATTTGTTCTTCGAGCTGGTCAGCTACCTCGAGTAGTTGATTGAAATCCTCCTCACCGGTCGCCTCCAAAATCACTGCGCTCGTGTCGAGAGCGTCGTAAGTCCAGTTTTTGGTTTCGGCGTCGTAGGCGAGATTTGTGATTTGCAAATCCTCAGACTGAGAATTGAGCCAAATTTCTGCGTCCTCGATGCTGAGAAGTTTGTATTCGGCGAGGTTTTCTTGTCCGTTTGCGTCAAAAATAACCGGCGCCGGAATGTACATTTGGACTTCATCGTCGGCGTCGATGTACTCGATTCCGCCGTCAGAAGCAAGACGAGGCACAAGCCCTTCGAGGGCGACCCCGTAAGCAAACTCAAGCGGTGCGTTTTCGTTTTTGAGAATGAGGTCTTCTTTCACACCCTGTGGAGTCGTCGTGAGGAGAAGATCTGTATTTGACCATGTATCTTTGTGCAAAACTTTGTTTTCGGCGATGATAGCTTGGCTGTCATTAGCGAGAAATGGAACATAACCAACAGAAACCGCTCCATTGGCTGTGTTATTTTCGATTTGGAAATACCCCGGTTTGTCAGCTGAAGCACTGAGCGAGTACTGGGTAGATTTGGTAGTGAGCTGGTTAATACCTGTGAGCTCTGGATTGGCGAGAGTGCGCTCACCTTCGGCATCTTCGACGTACTCGACCACCTCGGCCTGAGTTAGTTTGGCGAAAATGCGAGAAGCCTGATCCACTAGCTCATCGTCCATGTTTGTGTTTTGGGCGACATTGAGATTTTTTTGAATCTCGACGAGCTTCGTGATGGCTGTGTGAGTGTTGGTTTCGGCTGTGAGAGCCAAAATCTCTGCCAAAAGTTCTGGATTTTGCTCTGCCTTAGCGACAAGCTCGTCCAAGTGTGAATTCAAAAGCTCAGGGCGAACCTTGGAAAGTTCTCCGAGCTCGGCTGTCCAAAGCGCTTCAGTTGCTTTGGCGTTGCGAGGAAATTGCACTGCCTCGATCAGTGGTGTGAATGACGAGAGAATGTTTGCGAAGACAAACACGAAGATCAGCGTGTAGGCCAAGGTGACCCGACGTGATTCTCTGCACACACTTGCGGTTTTTGTGTTTTCCATATGAAAGTATATTTTTTGTTTATTTTTTGTTTTTTAATTTTAAACTAATTGAAAAGATTAACCATTGGTTTTCAT